>NZ_JBHXLV010000366.1:0-2970 GCF_042721685.1 Streptomyces sp. NPDC058459
TCACCGTGTTCAGGTCACGGTGACGCCGCTGCGGGGGGAAGTACCTGAGGCGATCTTTTACGACGGGGGAATCGCGTCAGGCACTGCGGGGGGTGGCAGTTGTGGTCCTGAGGTCGACGACCTCGGGCTCCGCGAGACGGTGGTCCCGCTGGTCGAGATTGACGAAGATCATGCCGTACCGCACGGCACACCGCACCGGCTGCGGCGCGCCCCGCGGCTTGCGCAGACAGCGGTACGCCCGTACGTCCTCGTCCTCGTCCCGGGTGACCACCACCGGTTCGCCGAACACCGTCACCATCAACGAGTCGCCGCTGTGGGGGATGGCGGTGACCAGGTCGATGAAGTGCCAGCCGGAACGGTAGGCGGTGGCCATCTCACGACGGAAGGAGCGGTCGTCGGGAGGCGTGGTCATGGTGATCAGTCCCACCGCGTGTCGAGCGGGGCGACGTCCCACCTCGTGTCCGCCGGCGTCGTGTCCCACCTGGTGTCGAGCGGCGTCGTGTCCCACCGGGTGTCCAGCGGCGCGGTGTCCCACCGGGTGTCCTGAACGCCAGCCGCTGTCACGGTCCCCCCGGCACCCGGCTCCTGCGCGCTCGTCGCACCGGAGAGGCCAGCCAGTGTTCCGACGGCCGCAACGGCGGAGAGAGCGGCAACAAGCGCCGAGCGAAGCATTCTGTTACGCATGGTCGGCTTCGTCCTCACTTGAAAGTCCCCTCTTCCCCCGTCGAGTTAGACGATGGCTCATTCAGGCACATCATCGCCACACGATCGGTGCATCATGTTCCTGCATGTTCAGGACCCTGGGGGGTGGAGATTTGGTGACAAACGGGGCAGAGGCGACACATCCCCACGCGGTGACCGAGATGTGCGCGGAAGGGAGCCGCCTGTACGCGAGCGCCCTGCGCACCGGCCGCATCCCGCGCGCGGAGACCGAGACCGCCCCGTGCCTGATGGAGTTCGCCCTGCTCCACCCCGATCCGGACGACCCCGGCTGGCTGCGGCCCGTGGCGCCGGCCGTCGCGCTGGCCCAGCGGCTGACCCCCATCGAGCGGGAGATCGCCGAGCGGCGGCGCCGGTCCATCGTGCTGTCGGAGATATTCGAACCTTTCATGACGCTCAGTGCCCGCGAGGACGCCCCGACCCACGCCATCACCGTGCTGGAGGGCCTGGACCGCATCAACGCGGCCCTGGACCTGGCGACCGGCCAGTGCCGCACCGAGGTGCTCACCGTGCAGCCCGGGGGCCGCCGCAGCCCCGAGAACCGTCTCCTGGAGGCGCTGGACCGCGACCGCCCGCTGATCGATCGCGGGGTACGCATCCGCACCCTGTACCAGCACACCGCCCGCTACAGCGCCGACCGCCTCGCCTACGTGGACCGCTTCACCGACGGCAAGGCCGAGTACCGCACCATCGACGAGCTGGTCGAGCGGCTGATCATCTGCGACGAGACGGTGGCCTTCATCCCGGTCCGCGAGGACCGCCAGGTCGCCCTTGAGCTGCGCCACCCCGGCCTGGTGCGCTACCTGGTCAAGGTCTTCGAGTTCATGTGGAGCCGCGCGGTCCCGCTGAGCGCCGGGACACCGTACGAGACCGCTCCCGACGGCATCACCGACGTCCAGCACTCGATCGCCAAGCTTTTGGTGGAGGGTCATGTCGACGAGGCCATCGCGCGCCGCCTCGGGATGAACGTCCGCACCTGCCGCGCCCACATCGCCAAGCTGGCCACCGCGCTGGGCAGCGGCAGCCGGGCCCAGCTCGGATATCTCATCGCCCGCTCCGGCATCCTCAACGAGGAGGCCTGAGCGGGTGGTTCAGGGTGTGCGCACCCCGCCGGCGGAAGCGGGCGCCGGTCCGTGCGTCGGGCCGTCCAGCCCCACCTGGGCGATGCGCACACCGAGTTGGGTACGGCTGGTCGCGCCCAGGGTCTCCGAGAGCCGGGCTATGTGCGCGCGGCAGGTACGCACGCTGATGCCGAGCCGCTCGGCGATCACCGCGTCCTGGTGGCCCTCGGCGAGCAGCGCGGCGATGGCGCGCTCCCGGTGCGAGATGCCCTCGATGCCGGTGTCGGGCAGCGGCGCGGTGAGCGGGATCGCCAGCCGCCACAGCCGCTCGAACACGGTCACCAGGTACTCCACCAGCGCCGGGTGACGCAGCTCCAGGGCCATGGTGCGGTCGGTGTTGGCGGGGATGAAGGCGACCGTGCGGTCGAAGAGGATGAGCCGGTCGATGACCTCGTCCAGGGTGCGGGCCTCCACCGCGTCGCCCATCAGCTCCAGGTAGTTCAGCAACCCCTGCCCGTGCCGGGCGACATGGGTGTACAGGTCGCGCATCCGCACCCCGCGGCCGCGCAGTTCCAGCGCCCGGTGCAGTCCCTCGGTCAGCTCGGCCTCGCGCCGGATACCGCCGGGCTGCACGGTGAGCACCTCGGTGGCGCAGCGCTCGGTCGCCTCGTCCATCGCGGCCTGGATACGGGTCAGCCCGTCCAGCACCCGGATCGCGGTGCCCTCACCCTGCGGAGCGAGTTCGGGCAGCTGCCGGCCGAGCCCGGCGTACCGGTCGAACGCGGCGACCGCCGAGCCCATCCGGCGCTGGCTCTCGGTGACCTCGTCGTAGACCCCGCGCAGCAGCCGGGTCAGCACCTCCTGCGGGGAGGTGGGGACCAGCCAGTCCATGTCGTCGGGGTCGGGGTGCAGCAGGGCCAGTTCGAGCAGGCAGGGCACCGGCTCCGCCTCCGCGCGCGGCACCCGGCCCCGGCGTACGGCGCGGGAGTACACGCGGTCGCCCGGCCCGCAGAGCCGGTCGGCACCGTGGGGATGTCCCTCCGTCGCGTGCCCGGCCATCGCCCTTTCCACCCCCGGTCGCCGCCACTTCGCAGCGCCACTATGCGCGGCCCCGCCCGCCTCCGCAACACGGCTCCTCCCGGCCCGCGGACCGCGAAACACCGGTTTGCCCGGATCGCCACGGCCCGGC
>NZ_JBHXLV010000367.1:0-2953 GCF_042721685.1 Streptomyces sp. NPDC058459
CGCATCAGATAAGTCAAAAAGAGAAACCGCGTCAGCGCGTGCGAGGGATCGTCCGGTAGCAGGGATCGAGGGACACCTTCCGTCAGCTGATGGGCGATGCGCCGCGCGAGTTCGTCGACCGCGGCGTCCGCGAGCGCGGCCGTCTCCTGCGGCGTGGTCGGCATGACGAAGTTCTTGCCAGGCATGACCAGCAGCGTAAGCCCTCGGCGGCACCCGCGACAACAACCGTTGTCGCCGTCGCTTAAGGTGAGGCTGCGCCGCTGTGAGCGCAGCCGTCACCGCGGAGGAGACAGAGGATGACCGTCGATGAGAGACCGCCGCGTGCGCGGGAACTGTCCAGTTGGACGACCCGGCGCTGGCTCCGCCTCGGAGTCAGCGTCGCGCTGTCCGTCCTGGTGCTCCTGGGGGCCACCGGGGCGTGGGTGCTGGAGCGGACCGCGTCGATCAGCGACAACCTCGTGGACGTGAAGTCGCCCTCGCTGACGACGTCGATCCGCCTGGAATCGGCGCTGCTCAACCAGGAGACGGGCATCCGTGGCTACGGACTCACCGGGACCGCCGACTTCCTCGACCCGTACCGGCAGGGGCTCAGCCAGCAGAAGACCTATACGAAGACCCTGTCGGGCCTGCTCCGGGGCAACCCCGCGCGCCTGCGTGACCTGAAGACCGTCGAGGACCGCATCGAGACGTGGCAGGCGCAGATCGCGCGGCCGATCGCGGCCTCACCGGCCGGCAAGCCGTCGCCCCTGGCCACCGAGAACGCGGCCAAGGGCAAGGCGGCCTTCGACGCCATGCGGGCGGTCATGTCCGAGCAGCAGGGCCGGCTGCGTGCCGACCGCGTGTCGGCCAGGGCGGAGCTGGCGTCCGCCATGCGGATGCGGAACTGGATCTTCACCGCCATCGCGGCCCTCATCGTCGCCCTGGCGGTGATCGTCTCCGAAGCGCTGCGGCGGGGTGTCACCGAGCCCCTGGAGCGGATCGGGGCGGACGCCCGGACCATCGCGGAGGGCGACTTCGGCCACCCCATCACCCCGACCGGCCCCGCCGACCTGCGACAGCTCAGCGGCGAGATCGAGTCCATGCGCCGACGGCTGGTGCGGGAGCTGGACTTCAGCGAGGAGGCCCGTCAGCGGCTGGACGCGCAGTCCGCCGACCTGAAGCGGTCCAACGCGGAGCTGGAGCAGTTCGCGTACGTCGCCTCGCACGACCTCCAGGAGCCCCTGCGGAAGGTGTCCAGCTTCACCCAGCTGCTCCAGCGGCGGTACGGCGGGCAGCTCGACGAACGGGCTGACCAGTACATCGACTTCGCGGTCGACGGTGCGAACCGCATGCAGACCCTCATCAACGACCTGCTCGACTTCTCCCGGGTGGGCCGCGTCCACAACACCCAGCAGCGCGTCGATCTGAACACGGTGATGAAGCGGACCCTCACCGCGATCAGCGTGAGCATCGAGGAGTCGGGGGCGGTGATCACACGGGACGAACTGCCGACCCTGATCGCCGACTCCACGCAACTGGGCATGCTGTGGCAGAACCTGATCGGCAACGCCATCAAGTTCCGTCACCCCGGCGAGGCACCCGTCATCCACATCTCCGCCGAAGACGACGGCGACCACTGGCGGTTCGCCGTCACGGACAACGGCATCGGCATCGCCGCCGAGTACGCCGAGAAGGTGTTCGTGATCTTCCAGCGGCTGCACACCAAGGACCGGTACCAGGGCAGCGGCATCGGCCTCGCGATGTGCAAGAAGATCGTCGAGTTCCACGGCGGGACCATCTTCGTCGACCTGGAGCACACCGGAGGCACCCGCATCGTCTTCACCCTGGCGAAGCGCCCCGCCGAACCGGGCGAGTCCCAGGAGCCGGACGCCACCGCGGCGACCCGTTAGGGCCCGTACGCGTCATGCCGCGTTCAGCCGCCGGCGTGCTCCGGGGGGAGGCCTCGGAGCACGGAGGTGTCGATGGCGATGCCTGCCGCCGGAGCGGTGCGAACACCTTCACGTCGGTGACCGGAATGCCGTCGTAGCCGGTGATCGCCGGTGATCGCCTCGTCGGCCGTTCACCGTGATGGCGACGCGGCAGGGGGTGATCGCTGTTGATGATCTCCGCGTCGGTGACCTGCGTATGGGCATCAGGGAGGGTGGTCTCGGCACCTGACTGGGCGACATATATGGCGATGCGCCAGGTTGCGGAACCCGCGGGCTGTCGGTTGCCTCGTGGACAGGGCGCGAAAGATGCGCCGCACCGGGCAGGCCGGACACCGTTCCGTTGGAGGATTCGCATGCGTTGCAGACACACAGGTGCAGTCGTCGGCCTGGCTCTCGGTGTCCTCGGACTGCAGATTCCGGTCGCCGCCGCCGACGACTCGGATGTCCGCGTCTACCCGTGGAACGCTGCCCCCGGCTCCACGGTCACGGTCAGTACGAGCGCCTGCGACCCCGACGCGGACTACGGCAAGGGCCACTCGGAGGTGGGCGGGGACTTCCACCTCTTCGGGGGTGACGAGGACGGAGAGCTGACCGGCGAGTTCCAGATCCCGGAAGGCGCCAGGCCGGGCAGTGACACCGTCACCCTGAAATGTCCGCCGCTGACCAGGGTCACGGAGACGTACCAGATCACCGGTCACTCTCCGGAGGGCTCGGTCAACGCCGGGTTCGGGCCGGCCGGGGACACCGGCGGTGTGGGGCTCGCCCTGGGCGGCGGACTGCTGGCCACGGCCGCCGCCGGCGGGCTGGTGCTGATGCGACGCCGCCCGGACGACATCCGAGTCTGACGGCCGGGCCTGGCGATGGCACCCGTACTCCGGCGGAGACTCGGACGCCCTGTCAGCGCTTCCCATGATCCGTACCTCTGCGCACGGCTCGGCCTGGTCTGCGCCATGACGGCGGGTGCGGTGCTGCTGATCTCCGGCCTGAGCGAAGAGGGCCAGTCCCAGGGCCGGCCGCCGCGGGCG
>NZ_JBHXLV010000368.1:0-2945 GCF_042721685.1 Streptomyces sp. NPDC058459
CCGTTCCCCCCTGCCGGAGGAACGGGGCGCTCACGCGTGGTGCGGCCTGACCGCCGCGGGCTCACGCGTTCTTGATGGCCGAGATGTCGAAGCTGAGCTTGATCTTGTCGGAGACCAGCACGCCGCCCGTCTCCAGGGCCGCGTTCCAGGTCAGACCCCACTCGGAGCGCAGCAGCTCCGCCTTGCCCTCGAAGCCGACGCGCTCGTTGCCGAACGGGTCGGTCGCGGCGCCGTTGAACTCCAGGTCGATGGTGATCGGCCGGGTCACGCCGAGGATGGAGAGGTCACCGGTGACCCGGAAGTCGTCGCCGCCGAGGGACTCCGCCTTGGTGGAGCGGAAGGTCATCGTCGGGTGCTCGTCCGTCTTGAAGAAGTCGGCGGACTTCAGGTGGGTGTCCCGGTCGGCGCTGCCGGTGTCGATGCTGTCCATCGCCACGTCGAGCGTCGCGGTGGACCGGGCCGGGTTGCCGCCGTCCAGGTGCAGCGCGCCGGTGAACTCCGTGAAGCCGCCCTTGACGTTGGTGACCATGGCGTGCCGCGCGGTGAAGCCGATCGTGGTGTGCGCGGAGTCGACGGTGTAGTCGCCGGTCAGCGCGGCCAGGGCGGTGCTCGTGCCGGCGCTCGCCACGGGGGTCTGGGAGGTGCTGCTCTTGCGGCCGAAGATGCCCATGAGGTGCTCCTTGGGAAAGTGCGGGGAGGGTGCGGGAGAAGTGCGGGGGGAGTCTGTTTAAAGTTCAACGAACCCGCCGTGTGCCACCGTAGACCTATTCAGTTCGGTTTTCAACATCATCCGCTACGTGTTCGCGTGCTTACGTAAAGTCGCCGCGCGCAACCTGTGGCGGACGCGCGCCGGAGGCCGGAAGGTAGGGTTGCCCCGCCGGCCCCTTCCGCCGTCCGGGTGTCCCCATGTCACTCCGGGGATGGCATGTCCCACCCACGAATCCAGGGGCCGTTCACACCCCTCGCTTTGTGGCACCTCCACAAAGACAGCGCCCTCTGGGCAGTCGGAACGCCTGCATCACGCTCCGGTTCTGTTCGGTCGTACCAGGAAAACGCTCCGGAGACTGTACGGAGTCGACGGCCCGGTTTCCTTCCGGTCCTTCGTATGGTCACTACATGACCGTTTTGGAAGAGACGACGGGTGAGCCGGCGGACGCGCGCGGGCGGGTCGCCGAGCTGCACGTGATCCGTGCGCAGGCCCTGGCGGGCCCGAGCGAGAAGGCGACCGAGGCGCAGCATGCCAAGGGCAAGCTGACGGCCCGGGAGCGTATCGAGCTGCTGCTGGACCCCGGTTCCTTCCAGGAGGTCGAGCAACTGCGCCGGCACCGGGCGACCGGCTTCGGTCTGGAGGCGAAGAAGCCGTACAGCGACGGTGTGATCACCGGCTGGGGCACGGTGGAGGGGCGGACGGTCTTCGTCTACGCCCACGACTTCCGCATCTTCGGCGGCGCGCTGGGCGAGGCCCACGCCACGAAGATCCACAAGATCATGGACATGGCCATCGCGGCCGGCGCCCCGCTGGTCTCGCTGAACGACGGCGCCGGCGCCCGTATCCAGGAGGGCGTCTCCGCGCTCGCCGGCTACGGCGGCATCTTCCAGCGCAACACCAGGGCGTCCGGCGTCATCCCGCAGATCTCGGTGATGCTCGGCCCGTGCGCGGGCGGCGCCGCCTACAGCCCGGCGCTGACCGACTTCGTCTTCATGGTCCGCGAGACCTCGCAGATGTTCATCACCGGCCCGGATGTCGTCAAGGCGGTCACCGGTGAGGAGATCACCCAGAACGGCCTCGGCGGCGCCGACGTGCACGCCGAGACCTCGGGCGTCTCGCACTTCGCGTACGACGACGAGGAGACCTGCATCGCGGAGGTGCGCTACCTCCTGTCGCTGCTGCCGCAGAACAACCGGGAGAACCCCCCGCGGGTGGAGTCCTCCGACCCCGCCGACCGCCGCGGTGACGTCCTGCTGGACCTGGTGCCGGCGGACGGCAACCGGCCCTACGACATGACCAAGGTCATCGAGGAGCTCGTCGACGACGGCGACTACCTGGAGGTCCACGAGCGCTGGGCCCGCAACATCATCTGCGCGCTGGGCCGCCTCGACGGCCAGGTGGTCGGCGTCATCGCCAACCAGCCGCAGGTGCTGGCCGGCGTGCTGGACATCGAGGCGAGCGAAAAAGCTGCGCGATTCGTGCAGATGTGTGACGCTTTCAACATCCCGATCATCACGCTGCTGGACGTCCCGGGCTTCCTCCCCGGCGTCGACCAGGAGCACGGCGGGATCATCCGCCACGGCGCGAAGCTGCTCTACGCCTACTGCAACGCGACCGTGCCGAGGATCTCGCTCATCCTGCGCAAGGCGTACGGCGGCGCCTACATCGTGATGGACAGCCAGTCCATCGGCGCCGACCTCACCTACGCGTGGCCCACCAACGAGATCGCCGTGATGGGCGCCGAGGGCGCGGCCAACGTCATCTTCCGCCGTCAGATCGCCGACGCACAGGACCCCGAGGCGATGCGGCAGAAGATGGTCAAGGAGTACAAGGCCGAGCTGATGCACCCGTACTACGCGGCGGAGCGCGGCCTGGTCGACGACGTGATCGACCCCGCCGAGACCCGCGAGGTGCTGATCAGGTCCCTGTCGATGCTGCAGTCCAAGCACGCGGACCTGCCCTCCCGCAAGCACGGCAACCCCCCGCAGTGACCGAGACCCGGGAGACCACCGCCATGACCAGTACCGACATCCGCGTCGAAAAGGGCCTCGCCGACCCCGAGGAGGTGGCCGCCATAACGGCCGTCCTCCTCGCCCGAGCCGCCGCCCGCTCCGCGACGCCCCCGGCCCACCGCCCCCGCCCCCGTGCCGCCTGGCGCCGCCTGGAGCGCGAGAGCGGCTTCCGGGCCCCGCACAGCTGGCACTGAGCCCCACAGCACCCCACAGCACCCCCACAG
>NZ_JBHXLV010000369.1:0-2911 GCF_042721685.1 Streptomyces sp. NPDC058459
GGTTACGCATGTGTTCCTCCGCGAGAGGCACGCCGGGGCCGGTCCCCGGTCGATCGGCGAGAAAGCACCTCCCGACTGAACCCTCAGGCGCAAGGAACACGCCCGCATGTCGAGAATGGTCCGTCCTAGTGACCGGACCCTTCATCCGACAACCACACAATCGCCTATCGCCGCAGGTCACGGCCCGTCAGAAATTTTCGCCGGGCTGCAACTCGGATGGCGCACCGGAAAGCGGGACGGCCACCCGTTCGCCCGTCGCCCCGTCGCCGGTCACCGGCGCGGGACTTAGCGTTTTCCCATGCGCGACGAACGTGGTGGCAGCCACGTCGAAAGGGGATGGCGAGAGGGGATGGCGAATGTCTGCGTCCGAGCTGGCGGAGTGGAGCGAACGGGAGGAGCGGCGCAAGCGGCGCGCCCCCTGGGGCGTGCTGGCGCTCGTGCTGCTGACCGGTGTGGCGCTGATCCGGAACGGGTCCGGCGAGTTCGACGTGGGCCCGCCGCAGCCCGCCGCGGCCGCCGCACCGGTCCTCGACGTACGGGTCTCGCCGAGCGCCGCCGGCGCGGTGGAGGGACCGGCCGGCCTGTCGTTCTCCCCCGCGGACCGGGTCCGTATCCCGGCCATCCAGGTCGACGCCCCGGTCACCCCGGTGGGCCTGGACGCGGACGGCTGGGTCGGCGCGCCGCCGCCGGAGGACTCCAACGTGGCGGGCTGGTTCACCGGCGCGGTGTCCCCCGGTGAGAAGGGCACCTCCGTGATCGTCGGCCATGTCGACAACACCCAGGGGCCGGCCGTCTTCTACGGCCTCGGCGCGCTGAAGAAGGGCGACCGGGTCGAGGTGGGCCGGCAGGACGGGCGGACCGCCGTGTTCGAGGTGTACGGGGTCGAGGTCTTCGAGAAGAGCAAGTTCCCCGGCGACCGCGTCTACGGCTCCAAGGGCACCCCTGAGCTGCGGGTGATCACCTGCGGTGGCGGCTTCTCCAAGCAGCACGGCTACGACGGCAACGTGGTCGTCTTCGCCCGCCTGGTCGCGGGGGCCTGAGCCACCGCGACCGGGGAGACGTACGGCCCGTCTCAGCTCATGCGGCGGGGCGGGACGGTGAGGTGGTAGCCGTGGTCGAGCAGATAGGGCAGGTACTCGCGGATCGCGCGGACGCTCTGCGTCCGGTCGCCCCCGGCGTCGTGGGAGAGGATGACGACACCGGGGGCGGCGCCGTGTTCCACCCGTCGGACGATGGTGCCGGTGCCGGGGGTCATCCAGTCGGTGGTGTCGACGGTCCAGGCCATCGGTTCCATGCCCAGTTCCGCGCCGAGCTGGAAGGTGGCCCGGTTCCAGGCGCCGTACGGGGCGCGGAACCACTGCGGGCGGTCCCCGTAGGCGTCCTCGATGACGTCGCTGGTGCGCTCGATCTCGTCCCGGATGTCGCCCCGGGCCAGCTCGGTGAGCAGCGGGTGGGTCCAGGTGTGGTTGCCGACCACGTGTCCCTCCTCTGCCATCCGGGCGAGGAGTTCCTTGTTGTCGACGGCCATCTCCCCGCACACGAAGAACATCGCGCGTACGTCGTACTTGGCGAGGGTGTCGAGGATGTGCGGGGTGTAGTCGGGGTGGGGGCCGTCGTCGAAGGTGAGCATCATGTTCCGGCCCTTGCCGGTGAGGCGCAGGATCGGCTGGTGACGCACCTTCAGCCTGCCGGGGGCGGTCTGCGGGTGCCCGCGGCCGAGGAGGGGCTGGAGGCGGAAGGCGGAGGGGTTGAGGGCCTGGCGGGCCTGGGGCCCGGCGAGGCCGGCGGTGGTAGGGGCGGTACGGTCGCCGCCGCCCGTCATGAGGACGCCTCCGGCGCCTGCGGCGGCGAGGACGGCGGCCGAGCCGAGCAGCATCCGGCGCCGGGTGAACAACTGATCCTTCTCCATGGACCATCAGTCGCCCGTCCGCCCCGCGCCGCACCGCACCGACACCGGTGCGGCGGGTCCGGTCCACCCGGTCGGCCCAGCGCGGACGCGTCCCGCCCGCGCAGTGGACGGAACCGTTCCTTCCGATAGCCTCACCGCCGTGACGGAACAGCAGGCAGAGCACGAGCGGCACCGGTTCGAGCGGGGCACGGACGGTCCCAAGGTCATCGTCGTCGGCGTGGACGGCTCCGACTCCTCGCTGCGGGCGGCGGCGTACGCGGGCGGTCTCGCGCGGCGGCAGGGCGCGCTGCTGGCGGTGGTGTACGTGCAGCCGGTGCTGGCGGCCGGCGCGGCGCTCGGGGTGCCGGTGGCGCAGGCCACGGACGAGATCGCCGAGGATCTGATCACGCAGATCAGGGAGGCGGCGCAGCGGGTCAGGGGCATCTTCGAGGTGCGCTGGGAGTTCCACACCTTCCGCGGCGATCCGTTCAACGGTCTGGTGCAGGCGGCCGACGAGCTGAGGGCGGACGCGGTGGTGGTGGGCGCCTCGGAGCAGGCCGGGCACCGGATCATCGGGTCGGTGGCGGTCCGGCTGGTGAAGGCGGGGCGCTGGCCGGTGACGGTCGTCCCGTAGCGAGGGACCGCAGGCCGGGCGTGGTCGCCAGGAGCAGCACCCCGGCCGCGGCGATGGCCGTGCGCGGGCCGGTGAGCGAGGCCGCCAGGCCCCACAGCGCGGTCAGCGCGGCCGTACCGGCCCTGGTGGAGACCGACCAGGCGGAGAGTGTACGGGCCACCCGGTCGTCCGGGGTGCGCTCCAGCCGCTCGGCGGCGAGCACCGGGTTGAACACGCCCGCGCAGGTGATCAGGCACAGCTCGACCGCCATGACGAGGACCAGGCCGGGCACGCCGGGCCGGACGAGGGCTAGGCCCAATGCCGGTGACTTAGATGTCTTGTGCTCGTTGGTTGTGGTGTGGCGAGGATGGGGCAGGTCAAGTCGCCTGCGAGGGAGTGGTTGTCGGACC
>NZ_JBHXLV010000370.1:0-2875 GCF_042721685.1 Streptomyces sp. NPDC058459
GGCGAAGAATCCGACGGCCCCGAGGGCCGCCACCAGCACAAAGGCTCCGAAACCGCCGTAGAACCCGGCGAAGCCCAGCGCCATTCCGGCGATCATGCCGACTGCTGCCATTCTCATCTCCGCAGCGCTCCTTCAGCTGAGTCAGCCCGCCCGGCCGGCTGGCTCAGCCGGTCCGGTCCACCTGTCCGAGTACCCCGTGACTCACTGGATACGAGGCTGCTCCGGTTCCTCGTCATCGTCGTCGTCGGGGAGGTGGACGTCGCTGACCGCGATGTTGACCTCGACGACCTCGAGACTGGTCATGCGCTCGACGGCGGCGATCACGTTCTCCCGCACCTCGCGGGACACCTCGCCGATCGGGAAGCCGTACTCGACGACGATCTCCAGGTCGAGTGCGGTCTGCACCTCGCCGACCTCGGCCTTCACCCCACGGGTCACGGCCTTTCCGCCGCCCGGCACCCGGTCGCGCACGGCGCCGAAGGTGCGGGAGAACCCGCTGCCCATGGCATGCACGCCGACCACGTCACGTGCCGCCATTCCAGCGATCTTCTCGACGACTCCGTCCGCGATCGTGGTGCGGCCTCTGGTGGCCGGGTCGCCGCCGCCGGACCGGGGCTGCTTACGGGCCGAGGTCTGCGGCTCGCTGTCGCCGCCGTGGGTTGCCATCTCGCTCATCGCCACTGCTCCCCTTTTCGGTCGTCGTTCTCCGACCACCGTAAGCACGCCTGCGCCGTCGCGCGCCGTGGAGGGGGCAGGGTGGAGGAATGACGGCGGACTGGACACAAGCGGTACGGCAGCGACTGGCGCCCGGCAGACTGCTGCCGCTCGGCGGGAGCCGGGACGGCGCGTGGATGACGGAGCGGGCGGCCGCATCGGTGCTCGGCGAGGCGGCGGCCAGGGTGCCCGGGGCACGGCTGGGCACGCTGCGGATCGGGGTGGCCGACCCGCGGGATGTGCGGGAGCCGGTCGTGCCGGCCCCGCCGAGCGCGCTGTGGCCGGGACCGCTGCGGGTGACGGCGGACTTCACCGCGGTCGGCGACCGGCCGCTGCCCGTGACGGCGGACCTGCTGCGGTCGGCGCTGACGACGGCGGTGGAGCGGCTGGGGCTCACGGTGACGGAGGTGGACCTGCGGGTGACGGACCTGCTGGAGGCGCCCCTCGAACCGCCACCGGCGCCCCCGGCACAGCGGCCGCCGGACGCGGAGCGGACCACCGACCCGGACGAGGCCCTGGTGGCCGCGGCCGTGCTCACGGTGGCCGGCGTGGCCCGGCTGACGGCCGCCTTCGGCGACCGGGGCCACGCGGTACGGGTCGAGCGGCGGGCGTCGGACGCGGCGCTCCCGCACCGGCATGTGTACGTGGAGCTGGCGACGGACTCCGCGCACCGGGCCACGGAGGTGGCCCAGCGGGTGCGCGCGGCGGTGCGGGAGACGCTGGAGGACCGCCCGACGGTGGCGGTCCTGGTGACCGGCGTGGAGTGAGCGCGGTTCGCGGGGGCGGTCAGTCGCCGATGCCCGCCAGGTCACGGAGCCTGCGGGCCTGGGCGGCGCGCTCGGCGACGACCTGCTCGTCGAAGGAGCGGCCGACGGCACCGCGCAGCAGCGCCTTGGTCTCCACCACGGCGTCCCGCGGCGCGGCCAGCACCGCGGCGGCCAGGTCGGTGGCGGCGCCGTCGAGTTCGGCGGCGGGTACGGCGACACTGGCCAGGCCGGAGACGACGGCCTCCTCGGCGTGCACGAAACGGCCGGTGACACAGATCTCCAGCGCGCGGGCGTAGCCGACGAGGCCGACCAGCGGGTGGGTGCCGGTGAGGTCGGGGACCAGACCGAGGCTGGTCTCACGCATGGCGAACTGCACGTCGTCGGCGACGACCCGCAGGTCACAGGCGAGGGCCAGCTGGAAGCCGGCCCCGATGGCATGTCCCTGCACGGCGGCGATGGACACGATGTCGTTGCGCCGCCACCAGGTGAACGCCTCCTGGAACGCGGCGATGGCTGAGTCGACCCCGGCGTCGTCACGGTGCGCGAGGTCGATGAAGGTCGGCTCACCCTCGATGCCCTCAGGCGTGAACATCTGACGGTCCAGCCCGGCGGAGAAGGACTTGCCCTCGCCGCGCAGCACCACGACCCGGACGGAGCCCGGCAGCGCCCGGCCCGCCTCGGCGAGCGCCCGCCACAGAGCGGGGCTCTGCGCATTGCGCTTGGCGGGGTTGGTCAGGGTCACCGTGGCGAGCGCGTCGTCGATGGTGAGCCGTACCCCGTCCTTGTCGAGAACAGGAGCGAGGTCCTGGTCGGGCGAAGCCATGGGGCGCCTCCGATGGGTGCGGTCATCACGCGGGGCCGTACGGCACCGCGAAGTGACTGCACAGTAACCACCCGGACGGTCACGGAACCGACCGGGTGGCCACCATCGAAGCCGATGGACCGCCCGGAGTCAGGACGACGCGGCTTTCTTGCCCCGCGTCGCACCCCCCCGCCCACGGAGCGTGACGCCCGACTCGCTGAGCATCCGGTGCACAAAGCCATACGAGCGACCGGTCTCCTCGGCCAGCGCCCGGATGCTCGCACCGGAGTCGTACTTTTTCTTCAGGTCTGCCGCGAGCTTGTCGCGCGCGGCGCCGGTTACCCGGCTGCCCTTCTTCAGAGTCTCGGCCACCCGGTCCTCCTCATGGGAAGTGCGCTCTGGTCTTCTCATGATCACCCCTTCTCGTCAGGTTGGCCACCCATTCGGCAAGGTCCGTGAGACGAGGTTGTGACGACAGGAGCGGGTCCCCACATACGGAATCAGTCATTCCGAAGTGGCGCGCGCGTACCGCCGAACGGGTGGAATCAGGAAGTCCCAGGTCAGAGACGTGAGACGGCCGGTCCCCCGGTAC
>NZ_JBHXLV010000371.1:0-2848 GCF_042721685.1 Streptomyces sp. NPDC058459
GACCGGCCCGTATCTGCTGCTGGGCTGGTCCATGGGCGGGCTGGTGGCCTTCGAAATGGCCCGGCTGCTCGAACTGCGTGGTGAGCGCCCGGAGATGGTTTTCCTCGTCGAGAGTTACCTCTCCGCACAGCTCCCGGAGTTCGACGAGGACGACGAGCGGGAGAAGCGCGATCCCGTAGCGGAGGAGGACGTGAGCGCCGCCGAGTCGCTCCGGCTGGACCTCCGGCGGCGCGCCAACCACGCCCATCTGCGGGCCGCTCGGGCCTACCGCCCGTCGGGGTACGCCGGCCCGGTCGCACTCGTCCAGGCCGACAGGCAGGACGCGGACTTCCGGCGCACCGCGATCCGCTCCTGGTCCTGTGTCTGTGCCCCCATCCGGCTGACCCACCACGTCCTGGAAGGAGACCACCTGACCCTGTTCGAACCACCGTACGTCACCGAACTCGCCCGCCTGATCGACCGGACGGCACCGTAGCCCACCGGACGACGGCCGCTACGTGGCCCTGGCGTCCCCGCCTTCCACGTCCGGCGCGCAGGCCTTGACGAGCGCTGCTGACCACAGGAGGCCACTGCTTCGCCCCTCCGCGTGAGCAGGATCTCGCCGCCACCGGCGTCAGCCAAGCCGCCTGACCCGGCCACGACCGGGTCGGCCTCGGTGCTCGTTCGCACAAAGTCACTGTGCACACGACTGCGGATGCCATTTCGCCCTGGCCGTGAGCGTCACTGCCCGATCCGACGTCGGTCAGGGGCTTGCGGTGAGAGCGGATCGTTCCGCGGCCTGCGCCCGATACCGCCCCGGTGTGGTGCCGAACTCCCGTTGGAAGGCGTGTGAGAGCGCGTACGGGCTGCCGTAGCCGACTCGGTCGGCGATGGTGGCCAGGGTGTCCGGGGTGTCGCGGAGCAGGGTGGCGGCGCGGATCACGCGCCACCAGGTGAGGTACGCCATCGGAGGCCGGCCGACCAGGGTGGTGAACCGGCGCGCCAGGGTGGGACGGGAGACCCCCGCCTCCGCCGCCAGACGATCGTTGCTCCACGGCGCGGCCGGGTTCGAATGCAGCGCCCGCAGGGCGGCGGCCGCCACCGGGTCGCCCAGTACGCGGGGCCAGGCTCCGCCGGCGGCCTCGGTCATCCAGGCGCGGATCATGTACACGAGGAGGAGGTCGAGCAGGCTCGGGAGCGCCACGCAGGAGCCGGGCCGCATCTCGTCCAGCTCACCGGCGAGCAGATCGATGGCGGCACGGAGTTCGAGGTGGCTGCTCACTCGGCTGGGAAGATGGACGACCTCGGGCAGCTCTGCCATGAGCGGGTGCATGCGACTGCAGTCGAGCCAGTACTTGCCGCAGAGCATCTCCGTCTCGTAGCGATCGGCCCGGGTGCGCGGCTCTGTCTCCACGAGCCATTGCTCGAACGGCACCGCCTCCTTCTCCGCGACCGCCGCATCGACCGGGGAATCGGCGATCACATGGCCTGTGCCATGGGGCAGCAGCACCGCGTCACCCACGCCGAGAGGTACGGGGGCGCTGCCGTCGGTCAGTAGCCAGCAGTGGCCCTTGAGGACGATGTAGAAGCCCGCGCCGTCGTACGGGTCCAGCCGCGCGCACCAGCTCCCGCTTGTCCGAAGCCGGTGGGACCAGGGGTGCCCCAGGTGCACGGCAGAGATCGCATCGCTCACCACATCCATCCATCCAGGATATCCGCCGTGTGAAGGATGAGATGGATTCGTATTTTCTTGAGCTGGATGCACATTGAGACGATCGTTCGGCCGTCCTTAAGGTCGATCACATGACGAACGAGAACGAGAGTGTGCAGAGCATGGTGCTGGGGGACGTCGAGGTCATCCGGGTTGTCGAGTGGCACGAACCGTTCCTGCCTGCCGCCGGCATGCTCCCGGGAGCTGCCGCCGACGTGTGGAAGGACAACGAGGACTGGCTGGCACCGGACCACTGGGAGCCGGACAGCGACCTGGTGGTGCTTGCCTTGCAGAGCTGGGTGCTGCGCAGCGCGGGCCGGACCGTACTGATCGACACCGGAGCGGGAAACGGGCGCGAGCGGCCGGGCATGGGGCCCTTCCACCACTCCCGGAGTGATTTCCTCGGCCTCCTGGCGAGGGCCGGTGTCCGCCCGCAGGATGTCGACATCGTCGTCAACACCCACCTCCACGTCGACCACGTCGGCTGGAACACCG
Organism: Streptomyces sp. NPDC058459; assembly: GCF_042721685.1. Classification (NCBI taxonomy): domain Bacteria; kingdom Bacillati; phylum Actinomycetota; class Actinomycetes; order Kitasatosporales; family Streptomycetaceae; genus Streptomyces; species Streptomyces sp. NPDC058459. The sequence goes on from NZ_JBHXLV010000371.1 coordinate 2,186, forward strand.
TCGACGTGGACGGGCAGTGGGTACCGGCGTTCCCCAACGCCCAGTACCTCATTCCGGCCGCCGACGACTTCCACTACGGTCCGGACAACGCGTACGGGAACGGCGCGCAGGAGGTCGACCGCCTCATCTACGAAGACAGCATCGCGCCCATCCACCAGGCCGGACAGGCCGTGCTGTGGGACGGCCTCCACCGCATCGACGAACACCTCACCCTGGAGTCCGCACCCGGTCACACTCCCGGCTCATCCGTACTGCGACTCGCATCCGGCAGCGACCGGGCCGTCTTCGTCGGCGATCTGCTGCACAGCCCGGTGCAGATCCTCGAGCCCTGCTGCAACAGCAACGCCTGCCTGGCCCCGGAACAAGCGGTGACCAGTCGCCGTCGGATTCTGGGGAGGGCGGCTGACGAACGGGAGTTGCTCGTGCCCGCACACTTCGGTGGCGCGGGGGCCCTGGAAGTACGACGGGACAGTGACAGGTTCGCCCTCGGCCCATGGGCACCGGCCGGCCGGGAGAAGAGTGCGTCCGCCTCCGGGTGAGCCGCGACCTCACCCGCTCACCGTCCTGCCGCCCCGCCCGTCCTCCGACGCCCTCGACGCCTCGACGGACGGCGCGACCGTCGCCGCCTGCGTCAGCCCGGGACTCCACGGGCCGTGCCGGGTG
>NZ_JBHXLV010000372.1:0-2803 GCF_042721685.1 Streptomyces sp. NPDC058459
GAGGAACGCTCCTACGGCTCCGCCCAAACCGGCGGCTTCGACGCCGCCGACTTCGCCCGCCGCGTTGACGCCGCCGCCGGTGACGTCACCGCGGCGGTGCACCAGTGGCTGGTCCAGACCGGGCGCATCCACCCGGACGCTCACATCACCCACCTGGAAATTCGCACATGGCGCCCCCGCTGACCAGACCCCGCGAAGCCTGCCCGGGCGCCCCGGCACGGGTCAGCCGCTTCAGCGAAGCAGCTTCCTCACGCCCCCGGCGCCTGTCCGGCCAGCGTCCATGTCACCTCGCCCAGGTCTTCGCCCTGACGCCAGAAGGCCAGCTTGCCCGTGGTGACCAGCCGGTCCAGCAGCTCCGCGGTCTGGTGGGGGGTGTGGCCGCACAGGCGGCCGAGCTCCTCCATGTCAGCGGTGTGCGCGGGGCCGGGGGACAGGTGCGCCGCAAGGGCGAGCGCCACCAGCCGTGTCGTCGAGGGCGTGTCGCGGCGGACGTCCAGCGGGCAGGGCTGAGCGCCCAGTGGGCGGCGCGGCGGCGCGCGGCGCGGCCCGGTGCCTGGTCCCGTACCGCGTAGTCGAGCACCTGCACCTGCATCGGTGCTGACCTCAGGTCAGGGGCCCGCAGCCAGTGGCCCTCGACGAGCTCGTCCCACACCTCCGAGCGCCCGCGCAGACGCATGCCGCGCAGGAGTCCTGCGGGCATCCGGACGCGTCCGCCGGGGGCGGGGGAGTGGTCGGCGGGAGGGCTGCGAGCAGGATTTCGGGACGACGGCCGTGTCACCGGTGGCGGCAGCGCAGGCCCCGCAGGCATCGGCCAGCCGCCATACGCGGCCGCCGCGGTCACGGGTGAGGGCGAGCCGCACCGGGCCGGCGCACCCGCGGTGGCGCGGATGCCAGGGGCAGCCCTGGGTGCGGCAGTGGCAGGTGCGCAAGTGCGCGGGCAGCGCGTCGCCGCGGGCGTGGTCGATGAAGTCCAGCAGCGGCTGCGGGTCTCCTAGCCTGGCGAGCGCGGTAGCGGTGGAGCGGGCCTCCGCCCAGTGCGGGGACCAGCCCCGCCGTGCCAGCACGTCACGGCGCCGGTGCAGGGTGTGCGCGGTCCATGCGGCCGCGTCCGGCCCTTGGCCGTACGAGGCGAGGTAGAGCGCCTGGCGGTGCAGCAGTACCCCGCTTTCGCCCTGCCGGGCCGCCGCCTCGGTCGTGTCCCGCAGGTGGTCGAAGAACACCGCCCGGTCCGCTGCCGCCAGTTGCGGCGCGGCGGCGACCGGGCCGCGCCGGGGCCGGGGTAAGCGTCCGGCGAGCGCGGGCGGGACGGTGCCGTTCAATGCCCAGGCCAGCATGTGCGCGGTGTCGCGGGTGTGCACCCACCCTGCGAGCGGGTGGGCCGCGCCCGTCTCATCCTCCAGTCCGGCCGCGATGATCCGGTCCGCGTCCATCGCCGCGTCCAGCCACGGGACCAGCGCCACGTCCGCACCGAGCGCAGGCAGCCGCCGCCGCAACTCCAGCAGCGCACCGGCCCGCATGTTCGCCAGCGGCCGCCGCCCCGACTCCCATCCCTGCAACGTCTCCACGTCCACGCCCAGGGCCTCCGCCAACGCGGCCTGCGTGCACGGGATCGACTCGCGGACCAGGCGCAGCACGAACCCGCTCACCACGCCTGCTGATGTTCGCCTGGGCCTGCCCATACCGGCCTGCTCCCCGGTCGCCCTGCGCACCGAAACCCGTACTCACAGTCAGTCCTACCGCATCGGGCCCGCCCGTACGGTCGGGATGCGGTCGATGTCCGACGAACGAGACCGCGCCGCCCGCGACCACACGACCCGGCGAGGCCCCGATGAGCAGCACGCACTTGGTCCTCCACGACCCCGCCGGGCACCTCGACGCCGAACTCCCTCTCGACCGGGAGCTCCACAAGGCTCTGGTCAAAGCCGTGCTCGGATGGACTGGAAACCCCGGCCTGCCGCTTGCGGACCTCCAGCAGATCGCCCTACTGCTCACCGGCGCCGCTCGCGCCGTCGCCGCCGACGTCCGCCGCGCCGCGGACCTGCTGCCCGAGGACCACGCCGCCCGCGCCCTCGCCGACGTCGTCCTTGAGGAAGCCGACCGCCGCCTGTCCGTTCCGCCGGAAGGCACCGCCCGCTGCGCCCAGAACCGGGCCCGGCTCGTACGCGCCCTCTACGAGCGCCTGGACCGCCTCGCCAGCGTCGCCCCCCAGGCCATCACGACCCCCTGAGACCACCGCGCCCCCGAACGGAACACGATCCCCGGGTGCGCGGTGCACGGCACCACCCCGGCCCAACCTGGGCCGGAGAGCACCACTCGACACCGAGAGGGGCACCACCGTGAGCACCGCAACGACCGAGCTGCACCGATTCCTGACCATCACCGGCCAGCGCTTCAAGACCGGCCAGTCCGCACCCGAAGTGTTCTCCCCGGCCGTCGACAAGGCGTGGCACGACCTCCTCGGCACCCCGGCCTACGAGGCCCTGTGCCTGGAGACCGCCGGCCAGCCGATCCGCCACGTCGCGAACAACGGCCACGGCCCGATCGCCTGGGTCGCCGCCTACGAAGAGGCGTACGGGCCGCTGCCGGAGATCTGGTTCACCGACGCCGACGGCACCGTCGACCAGGACGCCGCCGCCCGCTACCGGAAGACCGGCACCGTGGTCGCGGAGTGGGACTGCTCCCCGACCGGTGGCGACGGCGACGACGTCGCCCCGGACCAGCCGGAGACGGCCCGCCGGTGACCACCGGCCGCACCGGCGCAGCGCTCCGGCCCACCGCCGGGGCGCTGCGCCTCGTTGAGGCC
>NZ_JBHXLV010000373.1:0-2795 GCF_042721685.1 Streptomyces sp. NPDC058459
CTGGAGGCGGAGCCGGTCGCGGCGGCGACAGCGCTCGCCGCGCCCGCGAAGCGCGCCGCGAGGCCGCGTCAACGCGCCCGGAGGACCCGGCCATCGCGACGCGGTGGAGCGGCAGACCGCCGCGATGCGCGTACTGAGCCGCCAGGCATTCCCCGAGGTCGAGACCGGTCTGGACGAGACGCTGGCCGCGATCGAGGCGGCCCGTGCGCAGCGGTGTCGTGACGCTGAAGCGACTCGGGCCGCCGCGTTGCAGAAGGCGCGGGAGGACCGTGCTGCCCGGGACGGGACTGTAGAACGTTCGGTGTAACTCCCGATCATGGAAGATGCATCGATGACCAGCAACAACGTGACCGAGGCCGAGACCGTCGAGCCGTCTGAGGCAGTGGTGCCGACGTCCATGGACGACCGGCTGATCGACGAGCTCGTGAGTCGGGCCCAGGCCGAGGGCCTACAGCTGACCGGCGAGGGCGGGCTGCTCCAGCAGCTGACCAAGCGGCTCTTGGAGTCCGCTCTCGAGGGCGAGATCACCGACCACCTCGGCTATGACAAGCACGATCCCGCCGGGAAGAACGGCGGCAACTCACGCAACGGCACCCGAGCCAAGACTGTGCTGACCGATGTCGGCCCGGTGGAGATATCCGTGCCTCGCGACCGCGAGGGCTCCTTCGAGCCGAAGATCGTCAAGGAGCGCCGGGAACGCCTTTCCGGCGTCGACGAGATGGTCATCTCGCTCGCCGCGAAGGGCCTGACGACCGACGAGGTGCAGGCCCACCTGTCCGAGGTCTATGGCGCCGAGGTGTCGCGCCAGACGATCTCCACGATCACGGACAAGGTCCTCGAGGGCATGGCCGAGTGGCAGAACCGGCCCCTGGACGCGGTCTATCCGGTGGTCTTCATCGACGCGATCCACGTGAAGATCCGCGACGGTGCCGTGGCGAACCGGCCCATCTATGTGGCCTTGGCCGTCACGACCGAGGGCCGGCGGGACATCCTCGGGTTGTGGGCCGGTGATGGCGGCGAGGGTGCCAAACACTGGATGCACATCCTCACCGAGATCAAGAACCGCGGCGTGAACGACGTCCTCATGCTGGTCTGCGACGGACTGAAGGGGCTGCCCGACGCGGTCGAGGCCGTCTGGCCCCGCACCGTCGTGCAGACCTGCGTGGTCCACCTGCTGCGGAACTCCTTCCGCTATGCCGCCCGTCAGGACTGGGACAAGATCGCCAAGCTCCTCAAGCCCGTCTACACCGCGGCGATGGAGGACGCGGCACTCGATTGGTTCGCCGAGTCGCCGACACGTGGGGCAAGAAGTATCCGGCAATCGTCCGGCTCTGGGAGAACGCCTGGGAGGAGTTCACCCCGTTCCTCCGCTTCGACACCGAGATCCGCAACATCGTCTGCACCACGAACGCCATCGAGTCCGTCAACGCGCGGATCCGACGGGCGGTCAAGGCCCGCGGCCACTTGCCGAATGAGCAGGCCGCCTTGAAGTGCGTCTACATGGCGATCATGTCGCTGGACCCGACCGGCAAGGGGCAGGCCCGCTGGACCATGCGCTGGAAGACAGCCTTGAACGCCTTCGACATCACCTTCGACGGCCGGCTCTCCGCAGCACGTCAGTAGCCCTCAACAACCCGAGTTACACCGCTCGTTTGACAGACCCGTCCTCAGGTGCGAAGAACCCTGGCGGCCGGACCGCGCAGACCGGGTTTCCCGGCCGCGCGCAGTCCACCGCGGCGAAGGGCTCGCGTGACGCCGGGAAGTGACCCCGCCCCCTGTCCCCGGTGGAGGTGCGAGAGTCAGCGCCGCGACGATGGCGATGCGCTGGGTCACGGCAGGCTCCCGGTGACGAGGTCGGCAGGGTTTCCAGCAGATGCGGCGTGCGCACGCCGGTGCTCAGGCCGATTACCGCGACCCGTTCGGACAGGTCGTCCAGCATGCCGGCGGAGCGTGTGCGCAGCACCCCGGGTGCGTGGGCACGGCCGGTGAACTACGACTGGAGCCAGTCCTCGTCGTCGGGAGTGCAGCACGCGGCCGCCGGCGCGGCCAAGGCCCGGGCGAGGTCGAGGCGGGTCGCGGCCGGCGGCCGGTCGTCGTCGCTCAGCCGCGGCAGGACCATCAGCCGCAGCGGCGCGCTCTCCCGAACCCCGGTGCGTAGGGCGGCGGCCAGCGCCACGGGGGTGAAGGACGCCTTGCGGCCGCCGCCGAACCCGCCGGCTGCCGCCAGCCTGCCGGGGTGGAGGCCGGTGTGGGGCGGGAGTGCTGCGGCGGTACCGGAGGCGACCCGGTACGACAGCGGAATTCCGACCACCTGCTCGCCGTCGCAGGTGATGGCGGCGCGGTCGGCCGCGACCAGGCGGGCGGCGCGGTGCGCGGCGAGTTCGAGCGCGACCGTGGTCTTGCCGGCCCCGGCGCCGCCGACGAGCAGCACGCCGACGTCGTCCAGGGCGACGGACGCGGCGTGGAAGAGCGTCCAGCCCCGGTCCTCCGCGCAGCGCGGGACCCTCTCGCGCACCGCTCGCATCGCGTACCGCTCGCCCCGCTCGAGCGCTACCTGCGCGAGTGGGGGCTCGATGAGGACGTCCGCGTCAACGGCCAGCTCATCGTCAGCGAGTTCGCCGGCCACGCGGTCCGCCACGGCTCCCCACCGGCCCGCCTCCGCCTCATCTTCGACCAGGTCCTCACCATCGAGGTCACCGCCACGGGCGGCAACGCCCCGCTGCTGCGGCACGCGCAGGAAGGGGACGAGGGCGGAAGGGGGCTGTTCATCGTCTCCCAGCTCGCGGACCGGTGGG
>NZ_JBHXLV010000374.1:0-2772 GCF_042721685.1 Streptomyces sp. NPDC058459
GGGTCGGTGAGGAGGGCCGCCGGACGGGAGCCCCACGGAGGCGTTCGTTCGCCGCTGTCACGAGGATTGAAGTCCGCGTCCGTGGTCAGAAAATTCTTCCTCCGCCACCACTCCGCGCTTCGTCATCCTGGCGATTTGGCGCCAGGTCGAGTCGACTCGGCGATGGATTCACAGCCACCGGCGTGGGCCTGTCATCGACGCTTCATCTATCGATCGTAAGTGGTCGGGCGGCCGGTTCCGCGTCCGCCTGGTCGCGCTGCGGGCATTTCTGGCGTAGGGTTAAGTTGACACGTCAACCAGGGCGCGTTGCGTCAAGGGATCCAGCGAGGATCCGTCGGGTCGATATTTGTCGGGCTCCTGAAGGAGGAGACATGGCTGTGGAAGTCAGGGACGCGCACGCGGAGAATCGCTATGAGGCCCGCGTCGACGGAGAGTCGATGCCGGTAGGCATCGCCCAGTACATCCGCACCTCGGAACTCATTGCATTCGTGCACACCGAGGTGGGGCCCCAGCACGCGGGGCGGGGGGTCGGGTCTGCGCTGGCCCGCACAGCCCTGGACGAGGCGCGCGTGGCGAAGCTGCGGGTGCTGGCCACCTGCCCCTTCTTTGCGGGCTGGATCGCCCGTCACCCCGAATATCAGGATTTGCTGTATCAGTCCCGTAGCAAGGTCAGCGACTGAAGACCTGAACACTGCGAACACGGAGGCGGGCATGAGCCGAGATTCCGATCAGAAGGCCTACAAGGCAGAGGCGATTACGGTGACCTTCGAGGCAAGACGATGCCTCCACGCCGCTGAGTGCGTTCGCGGCCTGCCCGGCGTGTTCGACACAGCGAAGCGCCCCTGGGTCCAACCGGATAACGCCACAGCCGATCAGCTGGCTGAGGTGGTGCGGCGTTGCCCCTCGGGTGCCCTGAAGTACGCCTTGGCGGACGGCGCTGAGGAGACCCCCAATACGCCCACCACTATCACCCGTAACGCAAACGGTCAGCTGACCGTCCGCGGTGAGCTGAGAGTCGACACGCCTCAAGGCCCGGCGGCCGAAACCAGGGTTGTACTTTGCGGTTGCGGGAACAGCCAGTTGCAGCCTTTCTGCGACCACACCGGGCTCTGCGGCAGGTAAGAGCGCGCCTCCTACGTCATACCCAGTGCAGGACACGAGATCCAGGAACCAAGAACATGTCACGCGCAGTGCAATTCTCCGAATACGGCACCCCTGAGGTGCTTAGTGTCGTCGACGCCCCGTCTCTCAATGCAGGTCCGGGCCAGGTACGGCTCGCGGTACGGGCAGCGGGCGTCAACCCGATCGACTGGAAGATCCTGCAAGGCTTCATGCGCCAGGAGATCCATCTGAATCTCCCAAGCGGCCTTGGCTCCGACGTGGCCGGCGTGGTTGACCAGGTCGGCGAGGGCGTAACTGCCTTTGAAGTAGGTGACGAGGTGCTGGGTTCCTCGCTCAGTCCTTCCTACGCACAGTCGGCCCTCGCTGATCCCACCGCGCTGGTCAGCAAGCCGACTTCTGTTCCGTGGGAGGTTGCCGCGACACTGAGTGGCACGGGCCTCACGGCGTGGGGGGTCCTCGACAAGCTGCGGGTCTCCGCAGGTGAGACCCTACTCGTCCATGCCGCTGCAGGAGGCGTCGGTACATTCGCCGGACAGCTGGCCGTGGCCCGCGGTGTGCGTGTCATTGGCACCGCAAGCGAACGCAACCAAGAGCTACTCCGCTCCTTCGGGGTCGAACCGGTTCTCTACGGCGAAGGCTTGATCGATCGTGTCCGACAGATCGCGCCCCAGGGCGTTGACGCGGTCGTAGACGCCTCCGGTCGCGGGGAGATCCCAGACTCGATTGAACTCGCCGGCGGGCCGTCACGTGTGCTCACGCTCGTGGCATTCGACGCCGCGGGTACCGGTATTGAGGTATTTATGGTCAAGAGGGGCGCAGGAGACTCCGAAGCGCTCGGTGAGATCCTCACCCTGATCGAGGACGGGCGTCTACGAGTTCCCATTGCGGCCTCCTACTCATTGGACGAGGTCGCGGCAGCTCTGACCGTGAGCCAGACAGGACACCCAAACGGCAAGCTTGTCATCCTCCCGCACTAGCCTCGAAGTTTCGTGACGGTCCGCCGACGGAGTCGGTGGACCGTTTTCGTGCTGTGGGCTGAGGTTGGGCAGGCCGAGGAACCGAGTGTCGTCTCGGGGTGGCGCCGGGTTCCACTGCTCCGGGTGGTGAGGTGCTGTCGTAGGGGCGGGTGAATCTGCTGGTCAGCAGGGGTTCGGCAGGAGTGCGAGCCGTTCGAGGGCGGCGGTGATGTAGGCGGTCCAGGGCCAGTGCCCGGCCAGTCGGAGGTCCGCCGGTGGCCGGTGGTGACAAGTCGTCCGGCCGTCGGAGAACAGGCGGAGTCGCAGCCGGCGGGCTTCCCGGAGGCGGGCCTTGCCGGTCAGGGCGAGCATGGGCATCCAGACCAGCGGGTCGAGTGCGAGCTGGACGATCTCCAGCCAGACCTTGCTCTGGGCCGTGCGGTGCGGGGGGAGGTTGCGCAGACCGGTGGCCCTGGGCGGCGCGGATGCGGTCCTCGGCTCTCGCCCGCCGGCGGTGACGCAGCTCGAGTTCGGCGATGGGCCGGCCGGTGGTGTTGGTCGCGAAGCAGGTCAGCCGTATGCCGTCCGCGTCCGTGATTCTCAACTGGGCTCCGGGGTGCGGCCGTTCCTTGCGGACAATCAGCCGCATGCCCTCCGGCCAGCCGTGAAGGACATCGCCGGTGAGTTCGGCGAC
>NZ_JBHXLV010000375.1:0-2747 GCF_042721685.1 Streptomyces sp. NPDC058459
GGGCCGGGCGGGTGCCCCTCCGCTCACGGGCCACCCGCCCGGCCTGGGTACGCGCCGCCCCCGTCCCCACGGTGCGGCGCGACCAGGTCGCCGTTCAGTCATCCCGTGAACGGCGGCCTGGTGTCCGGTGCGGCCTCTGCGGCCGGATTCCGGGGCAGGCCGAGGGCGGGAAGCACGACGGCCTCCACGAACCCGGCCAGGTAGTCCGCGTCGGCGTACTGCCCGCACAGCACGGGACGCACGCGCAGCACACCGAACATCATCGCCGGTACGTACTCCAGCGCGGGGTGGTCCGCCGGGACCTCGCCCCGCTCCACGCCCCGCTCCAGTATCGCCTGGAGCGCGGCGATCTCCGGGTGGACCAGTGCCTCGCGCAGCGCCTCGGCCAGCTCCCGGTCGTCGGTGACGGCGTGCCCCAGCGACTGGAGCAGCCGGGTGTCCTTGCCCGACCAGTCCCCCGCGGCCCGCGCCGCCTGCCGCAGGTCCCCGGTGAGGGAGCCGGTGTCGATCCCGGCGAACCGCACCTCGCGGCTGGCGCGCAGCGCGGCGGCGACGAACTGGGGCTTGGTCTTCCACTGCCGGTAGAGCGTGGACTTGCTGCACCGGGTGCTGGCAGCGACGGCCTCCATGGTGACGGACTCGTAGCCGCAGTGCCGGATCTGGTCGAGCACGGCGTCGAAGAACTCCTGCTCACGTTCGGGCGTGAGCTTGGAGCGGCGCGAGGCGACGACCGTCTCCGGTTCGTCCGCGGCTTGCGACGTCATACCTGGCTTCCCCTCACTCGTCCCGGCTCGCCCGACCTTCGGCGGACACCGCCCGATCCCGGTGTGTCGCACTGTACCGATACGCCAGTGTACCGGTACTCGTCCGTATCGGTACACTGGCGTATCGGTACGGAGACGTATCGCTGAGTTCGGAAGCCGTCCGGGTTCAGCACGCACCACCGTCAGTGAAGGGGGCCGGGGGATGAACACCCGATCCGAGCCCGCCGAAGCGGAACCGGCCGCGACGGCCCGGCCACCGCTCGTGCGGGAGTTCCTGCTCGTCGCGGGGCTCTTCTTGGTCTACAAGCTCGGACGCCGGCTCGCCGGCGGCCACATCTCGGACGCCTTCACGGACGCCCACCGGGTGTGGCGGCTGGAGCGCGCCGTGCACCTGCCCGCCGAGACGGACGTCCAGTCGGCGCTGCTGCACGGTGACGGCCTGGTCCATCTGGCGAACGCCTACTACGCGACCGTCCACTTCCCGGCCACCGTCGCCTTCCTGATCTGGCTGTATCTGCGCCGCCCCGCCCACTACGTCTGGGCCCGCCGGGTCCTGGCGCTGGTGACGAGCGCGGCACTGGTGCTGACGTTCACCTTCCCGCTGGCCCCGCCGAGGATGCTGGCCGGTACCGGCCTGCTGGACACGGCGCGGCTCTACGGGCCCTCGGTGTACGGGCCGCCCGCCGACGACCACCTCTCCAACCAGTTCGCGGCGATGCCCTCGCTGCACTTCGGCTGGGCGCTGATGGTGGCCGTCGGTCTGATCGCCGCGACCCGGTCCCGCCGGCGCTGGCTGTGGCTGCTGCACCCGCTGGTCACCCTGGCGGTGATCGTGGGCACGGCGAACCACTACTGGCTGGACTCGATCGTGGCGGCCGTCCTGCTGGCCACCGCGCTCGCCGTCGTCCACGCCCCGCACCGCGCGGCGGACCCCGCCCCGCCCGAACCCCTGTTCCTGGCCCGGGACACCGCGCTCGCGGGACCGGCCCGATGAGCGGCGCGCTGCTGGTCGCCGTCGGACTGTCCCTGATATCGGCCGTCGCCTACGCCTCGGCGGCCGTCGCGCAGGAGCGCCTCGCCGCCCGCGACACCGGCGCGGGCCTCCTGCGGATGCTGGGCACCGGCGCCTGGTGGTCGGCGGTCGGCCTGAACGCGGGCGCCGCCCTGCTGCACGTGGTCGCGCTGCGGTACGGCCCGCTCACCGTGGTCCAGCCGCTGGGCGCGCTCACCCTGGTCGCCGCCGTGCCGCTCGGCGCGCGGGCCGCCGGACGGCGGGTCACCCCCCTGGAGTGGCGGGGCACGGCGCTGACCCTGCTCGGACTGGGGGCGCTGCTGACGGCTGCCTCCGGCCCGGCGCCCGAGCGGGCGCTGAGCCTGCCCTCGGCGCTGGCGGTCGCCGCCACGACCACCGCCGCGATCGGCGCCCTGAGCCGTCCCGGCGCCCGGCCGGGGCTGCGGCACGCGACCGCGTCCGGCTTCGCCTCGGGTGTGGCCTCCGCTCTCACCCAGACCGCGACCGTGGCGGCCACCGACGGTTCGGGCCCGGTGCTGAGCCCCCTGGTCGTCGTGGTCGCGGTACTGGTGGCCGGGTTCGCCGCCGGCGGGCTGCTGCTGTCGCAGACGGCCTACCGGGGCGGGCTCGGCGCCCCCCTCGCGGTGGTCACCCTCGCCAATCCGCTGGCCGCCTCGGTCATCGGCCTGACCCTGCTCGGCCAGGGCCTGGGCGGCGGCGCCGCCGGCATCCTGCTGGCGCTGGCCGGGGCGGGCCTGGCGGCCCGGGGTGTGGTCCTGCTGACCCGCGCGACACCGGCCGCGGCGCCCGTACCTCCGCCGGCCAGGGGACCGGACGACGACGAGCATCCGGTGGCCGCGGTGCTGGCGCTGGAGCCGGGTACCGCGACCCGGGAACCGCGGCTGACCCGGAGGCGGTCGAGACCACGCCGTCTGACCCGGCTGTAGCCGTACCCGTGGACGTGAGAGGGC
>NZ_JBHXLV010000376.1:0-2745 GCF_042721685.1 Streptomyces sp. NPDC058459
GCCCCACCCCACGCGAAGAGCCCCGGCACCCTGAGCGCCGGGGCTCTTCGCATGCCCGCACCGTAGGCCCGCCGACCTCACGCGTACCGGTAGATCCCGCTCACATCCTCCAGCGAGTCCGGCGTCACGTTCCACGGCGGCAGCTTGTCGAAGCGGGCGACCACCCGGCCGCGCTGCTTGTCGCCGGCGCCGGGCGGGCTCGCCGGCAGGTACCGGTGGCCGCCGTGCGCCCGCTGCCAGCGGTACCACTGGTAGTCCAGGAAGGCGTGGTGCAGCCAGAACACCGGGTCGTTGACCGACGCGCCGCCGAGCATCGCGCCGCCGACCCAACGGTGCACCCGGTTGTGGTTGTGCCAGGAGGCGCTGCCGCCGCCGGTCCCCCACCCCTCCAGCTTGTTGCGGAAGCCCCGGGTGACGGTCGAGTCCCACGGGGAGGCGTCGTACGCCGGGTCGTCCAGCGCCCACTGCAGCTCGCTCCTGGTGGGGAGTTGGAGCGGGGAGGCGGCGCGGCCGAGGTCGCGGGTGAGGTACTTGCCGTCGGTGATGCCCTCCGTGATGGTCCAGTGCCCGGCCGCGTAGGCGAACGGCCCGGTGGTCACCTGCCGGTCGCTCCGGCGGCCGTTGCCGCCCAGGAGGTCCTTCGTCCAGGGCACGGACGTCGCGGCGCGGTCACGGGTCCAGTCCCAGTACGGCAAGGTCACCGAGGAGTCCACCCGGCGCAGCGCCCGCTCGAGTTCCAGCAGGAAGCGGCGGTGCCAGGGCAGGAAGGAGGGGGTCATATGGGCGGCGCGCAGGCCCTTCTCGCCGTCCGCCGTGTAGTAGTCGATGTGCGTGCGGACGAACTCGTCGTACTCGCCGCGCCGTTTCACCTCCAGCAGGGCGTCGACGAAGCGCCGTTTCTCGCTCGCGGTGAGCGTGGCGGCGTTCTTACGCACGTACGCCATGCATGCCCCCCATCCCGTGTCCCGCGTGCTCGCCGCCGACCGGGCCCGGGGCCAGCTCGCGCAGCCGCCGGCCGGGACCGATCTCGTCCGCGGCGGCCCTAGCCGCCTCCAGCGGGGTGGCGTACGAGGTGTAGTGGTCGACCATGCTCATCCAGGTGCTGTCGGCGCGCCGCATCAGGTGCAGCGGGCGTCCGTCGACGGTGATCTGCCAGTCGCCCCCGCCCGCCCCACGCGTGAAGGCGGGGGCCAGGGAGCCCCGGATGCGATGCCCCCGGTAGTGCTCGTCGAAGGACCTGCCGCCCCGCTCACCGTCCGGGGGCAGCGGGCGGGAGGCGGCGACCACCGGGGCCGGCGCCAGGGCGGCCGCCGAGGCCAGCAGGCCGCGCGTCACCTCTCGCCGTGAGGGTCTGCCCGCACCCTCTCTGACCTGCCGTTCCGTCCCCACGGTCACACCACCGGCATCTACGACCATCTCTCGCTCCCTCGTCCGCGGTCGGGTTTGTCCACAGCGGTAACCGAGCGAGGGCGCCCGGGGTCACCGCCGAGCGGCCATCCGGGTAGGCGCGGAGGGTCAGCGCAGGCTGCGCGCCGGCAGCATGACGTGGGCGGCGGTCAGCAGGGTCTCCTCAGCGCCGGCGAAGCCGGCCAGCGTGGCGGCCTCGATGTACACACCGGGGCGGCCCTCGGGCCAGGCGCGGGTGGTGAAGACGAGGTAGGCGTGTCCGCGCCGGGCGACGGCGTCCAGCCACTCCGGCGGGGCGTCGGCCTGGGCGACCAGCTGGGGCATCCGGACGACGGCCTGGCCGGCCTCCACGAGCAGGGAGACGGGCAGGCTGGGCCGGGTCGCGCCGTCGATGACGGTGCCGATCGTCAGACCGTTCATCTCCAGGAGCTGGGTGACGGCGGCCGAGGTGGCGCGCGGTCCGCCCTCGGCGTCCCCGAGGGAGTACGCCAGCAGGTAAGGCATGTCCATGCCGTCGGGGGCTTCGCCGCTCCAGGCCAGGACGACGAGGGTGCCGAGGTCGGCGGCGCGGAAGGCCGCGCTTGTGGTTGAGGTCACCGCGCGACCCTATCCACGGGCCGGGGTCCGGCCGGGGGGTCGCTCACTCGTCCGGGGGACCTCCGGGAGGTGCTCCACACGATCGGGGGACGCGGCCTCGAACACGGCGGGAGTGCCGGTCCGTCATGGTGGGGGCTGTCAGTCAGGGTGGGGGCCGGTCCGGACACGGCGGAAGGGCCGGTCCGCGCCGTACGGTCCAGCCCTCCGCCCCCGCCCCCGCTCAGCTCTGGAGCGGCAGGCCGCCGAGCAGCGGGTTGTGCGTGTTCAGGGCGGTGGTCGCACCCTTGACGGTGCTGAGGACGGAGTCCTTGTTCTCGGTGTTCAGCGCGTCCGACTGGTGCTGGAGGGGCATCACGTCACGCACCTTCAGACCACCCTTGGCGATCTGGTCCACGGCGCCGTTCAGGCTGCTGGGCGTCAGGTCGCCGGAGTAGGCGAACGCGGGCGCGGCGACGCCGGTGAGGGCGATGGAACCGGCCAGGACGGCGGCGGCCTTCAGGGACTTCATCATGTTCCTCTCCTCGGCAACTCGCGTCGCCCCAGGGATTTCCGACGCCGTGCCTAACGAGTCGCGGCCGGGCCGGAAACCCCGTGTGCACAAGACATATGAAATTCCGCCGATGCGGCGGGCGATCACATGGCGACCCCCTGGCGATCCGCTGGCGGCCCCCTGGCGATCCCCGGTGGCCCCCCGGCGCTCACACACGACAGCGGCCCGGCCGCCCGCTCACGCGGTACGCG
>NZ_JBHXLV010000377.1:0-2712 GCF_042721685.1 Streptomyces sp. NPDC058459
CCGCCCCAGGGAGGGCGGCGGCCGTGACCGTCGGGGCGAGGCCTCGCGTCAGAGCGCGAGCTGCTGCCCCGGCACGATCAGGTTGGGGTCGTCGCCGATGACGGACCGGTTGGTGGCGTAGACCCGCTGCCAGCTCACGCCGTGCCGGGCGGCGATGGTGCTCAGCGTGTCACCCTCGCGGACGGTGTAGCCGCCCCGGTGGGCGCCGCGGTCGGCGTGGGTCGTCGCCGGGCGCTGCGGGGCCTGGGCGGACCGGGTCTGAGTGGACGGGGTGGGCGCGGACCGGGTGGGCGCGGACCGGGCCGGAGCGGACCGGGTGGGCGCGGACTTCCTCGTCACGCCCTTGTCGGTACCGCTCCCGGTACCGGTCGCCGAGGCGCTGGACGGTGCCGAGCCGGAGGCCCCCGCGCGGCCCGAGCAGACCGGCCAGGCTCCCCAGCCCTGGGCCCGCTGGACCCTGGACGCCACGGCGATCTGCGCGCCTCTCGACGCCTGGTCGGCGGTGGCGGCATAGGCGCCGCCACCGTAGGCACGCCACGTACCGGCGGAGAACTGGAGTCCGCCGTAGTAGCCGTTGCCGGTGTTGATGTGCCAGTTGCCGCCGCTCTCGCACTGGGCGATGCGGTCCCAGACCCCGTTGTCCGCCGCCCGCACCTCTCCGGAGGCTGCCAGCAGCCCCAGCGGGGCGAGCAGCGCGGCCCCGGCGAGGGCGGCCGTCGTACGGCCCTTACGGGCGGTCGAACGGGTCGTATCGGCACACTCGGACATGCAGTTCCCTCTCCACGAACCCGGGCTCCCCCTGAGCGGGGCGCGTCTCGCCGCGTCGGACCGCGGTTCCTCGCGCCCGCCCCGTCCACCGGTCGCCGGCGCCACGGCCCTGTCGGACCCGGCGCCGGGCGGCGGACTGCCCGAGCGGTGCTAGTTGCACACGGCGAAGAAATCTAAGGAGGACAGGTGCCGCATTTCAACAACACACCGTCAGAGCAGGCCAGTTCACGGTTACCGTAGGTATCGGCGATTTCCGGCCAACCACTTCATACGGTTATGTCAGCACTTGTCGACCATGGGCGACGTTCACCTGTGATTCACATCACCCGTTCAAGTTCCTGACATGTGTGCGGAGTTGACGGGGAGTGGCAGATTCCGTGCCGAAAGTGACCCTGTGCGGCGGCCGGTTCCATTCCGTTCCCCCTGGGGCGTGACCCCCACCACAGGACGCCCGTTGTCTTCAGCATGAGCCCGCGATCCCAAGGCTCAGCGACCGGGAGCCACCCGGCCGACCGCGCGCATCCCGAGGGAGCCACCGTGCCGCGCATGCTCGACGTCAGTGACGCCGTACGCGCCGAGATCGGCGACGAAGAAGCCGACCGGCTGCTCGCCGGAGAGACCGCTCCGGGCAGTTACGACTGCACGTCCTGCCGCACTCCGGGGGACTCCGGCCAGGAACGCACCAGCACCGTCCTGTTCGTCGGTGACGAGACCGCCGTCCTCGCCTTCGCCCACGCGGGCTGTCTGCCCTCGCAGGTCGTACAGGTCACCGAGGAGCAGTTGCAGGGCGCCGTCCGCTCCATCGGCGGCGAGGAGGCCCCCGAGGAGTCCCTCCGGCAGCAGGTGGCCGAGCCAGCCGTGCTCGGGGTGACCAGCGGACTGGTGCTGATCGAGGGCGAGTTGCACCCAGCGCTCGTGGTCGAGCCGACCGCGCCCATCGCACGCCCCGGCGCCACCGGGGGCGGTGACGACTTCCTGCCGCTCCTCATCGAGCAGGGCTTCATGCCCATGAGCGCCCTGGCCGCCGTCCCGCCGGTGCTGCACGGCTGGTCGGTGCTGCTGGCCGTGGGCCAGCTGCACGCGGTGCTCCAGCCGGGTCCGCACGGCAGCCAGCCGGTGGCCTGGTGGCAGGCGCACCAGCCGCTCCAGGTCACGGACAGCTGGCGGGCCGCCGCCAACAAGCACCAGCAGGTGCTGATGTTCGCGGCCCCGGTCGGCTCCATCGGCCGCCAGCCCCGCGAGGACCTGCTGCGTGACGCGCTGGACAAGGCCGCCGCCAACGGCCGGCTGGTCGCGGCCGCACTACCGCTCGCCGGCACCTGAGACCAGCACCTGAGACCAGCACCTGGCACCGGCACCTGAGACCGGCACCCGGGGCCGACACCTGACACCACCTCCCCCGCGCACCCAGCCGTGCCGGTCCCCCGCCTCCGGGGCCGGCCCGGCCCGCCGTGCTGTCCGGCGCGCCCCCGAAGGCCCCTCCCGGGGCCGCATCTCTTCGGGGGCACCGTCGTTGGGACATACGTGCACCCATACGACACTCCGCCCCGCCGGCCCGCCCTGTCCCCCGTCCCCGTCGCCCGGTCCGGCCAGGAGAACTCCGGCGGCCCCTCGCCCACGCCGATCTACGACACGCTGTACGCGGAGTGGGTCAAGAGCTTCCGTACGCTGCCCTTCGACCGCAGCGGTGAGGAGAGCCTCGATTTCACCGCCTTCGGGAACCTCCCGCAGAGCACGGGCTCGTTCGGCGGGCACCGGCCGGGGTCGTTCAGCAGCTCCTACAGCGCCTACAGCGCTGGGGCGTACAGCGCGCGGCAGCAGTCCCAGTGGCAGCGGATCGGCACGATCGGGCGGGACCGGCCGGACGGCGACGGCCCGGCGGCGCTCCCCCCGGCCCCGCGCCAGGGCAGCTGAGCCGGAAGCGGAAGGGCGGCCCGTCTCCAC
>NZ_JBHXLV010000378.1:0-2699 GCF_042721685.1 Streptomyces sp. NPDC058459
GCTCCGTACGTCGCGTACGGAGCCCCTCGGCGTATGCGCCGGTCAGCTGCGGTTGCGGGCCGAGGTGACGCGGTAGACGTCATAGACGCCCTCCACGCCGCGCACGGCCTTCAGGACGTGGCCGAGGTGCTTGGGGTCGCCCATCTCGAAGGTGAAGCGTGAGGTGGCGACCCGGTCGCGGGAGGTCTGCACGGCAGCGGACAGGATGTTGACGTGCTGGTCGGACAGGACGCGGGTGACGTCCGAGAGCAGCCGGGAGCGGTCCAGCGCCTCGACCTGGATGGCGACCAGGAAGACCGAGGACTGGGTGGGCGCCCACTCGACGTCGAGGATGCGCTCGGGCTCGCGGGACAGGGACTCCACGTTGACGCAGTCGCTGCGGTGCACCGAGACGCCGCTGCCCCGGGTGACGAAGCCGATGATCGGGTCGCCGGGTACCGGGGTGCAGCAGCGGGCCAGCTTCACCCACACGTCGTCGACGCCCTTGACGACGACACCGGGGTCCGAGCTGGAGCGGCGCTTGCGGCTGCGGCGGGTCGGCGGGACCGGCTCCTCGATCTCCTCGGTGGCCGCCTCCTCGCCACCGAGCGCCTGCACCAGCTTCTGCACGATGTTCTGCGCCGAGACATGGCCCTCGCCGATCGCCGCGTACAGCGCGGAGATATCGGAGTAGCGCATCTCGTGGGCGAGCGTGACTAGGGAGTCGCCGGTCAGGATGCGCTGGATCGGCAGGTTCTGCTTGCGCATCGCGCGGACGATCGCGTCCTTGCCCTGTTCTATCGCCTCGTCCCGGCGCTCCTTGGAGAACCAGGCGCGGATCTTGTTGCGGGCGCGGGGCGACTTGACGAAGCCCAGCCAGTCGCGGGAGGGCCCGGCGCCGGGTGCCTTGGAGGTGAAGACCTCCACCAGGTCACCGTTGTCCAGGGTGGACTCCAGCGGGACCAGGCGTCCGTTGACGCGTGCCCCTATGGTCCGGTGGCCGACCTCGGTGTGCACGGCGTAGGCGAAGTCCACCGGGGTGGCCCCGGCGGGGAGCGCTATGACGTCGCCCTTGGGTGTGAAGACGAAGACCTCGTTGCGGGACAGGTCGAAGCGCAGGGACTCCAGGAACTCGCCGGGGTCCTCGGTCTCCTTCTGCCAGTCCAGCAGCTGGCGCAGCCACGCCATGTCGTTGAGGTGGTCGTCCTTGCCCTTGCCGGCGCTCTTCGGCGCGTCGGTGCGTACCTTGGAGGCGCCGGCCACGGCCTCCTGCTTGTACTTCCAGTGTGCGGCGATGCCGTACTCGGCGCGGCGGTGCATGTCGAAGGTGCGGATCTGCAGCTCGACCGGCTTGCCGTTGGGTCCGATGACCGTCGTGTGCAGCGACTGGTACATGTTGAACTTCGGCATGGCGATGTAGTCCTTGAACCGGCCGGGGACCGGGTTCCACCGCGCGTGGATCGTGCCGAGCGCCGCGTAGCAGTCCCGGACGGTCTCCACCAGGACGCGGATGCCGACCAGGTCGTAGATCTCCGCGAAGTCACGGCCGCGGACGATCATCTTCTGGTAGACGCTGTAGTAGTGCTTGGGGCGCCCGGTGACGGTCGCCTTGATGCGGGCGGCGCGCAGGTCGGCCTGCACCTCGTCGGTGACTATGGCCAGGTACTCGTCGCGCTTGGGGGCGCGCTCGGCCACCAGCCGCACGATCTCGTCGTACATCTTGGGGTAGAGGATCGCGAAGGCGAGGTCCTCCAGCTCCCACTTGATGGTGTTCATGCCCAGGCGGTGGGCGAGCGGCGCGTAGATCTCCAGGGTCTCGCGCGCCTTCTTCTCCTGCTTCTCGCGCTTGAGGTAGCGCATGGTGCGCATGTTGTGGAGGCGGTCGGCGAGCTTGATGACCAGGACGCGGGGGTCCTTGGCCATGGCGACGACCATCTTGCGCACGGTCTCGGCCTGCGCGGCCTCGCCGAACTTGACCTTGTCCAGCTTGGTGACGCCGTCCACCAGCAGTGCGACCACGTCACCGAAGTCCCGGCGCAGGTCGTCCAGGCCGTACTCGGTGTCCTCGACGGTGTCGTGCAGCAGCCCGGCCATCAGGGTCGCCGGGTCCATGCCCAGCTCGGCCAGGATGGTGGTGACGGCGAGCGGGTGCGTGATGTACGGGTCGCCGCTCTTGCGCTTCTGGCCGCGGTGCCAGCGCTCGGCGACCTGGTAGGCGCGCTCGATCTGGCGGAGCGTGGCGCTCTCGATCTTGGGGTCGTTGCTGCGCACTATCCGCAGCAGCGGCTCCAGCACCGGGTTGTAGGGGTTGGCGCGCTGCACACCGAGGCGGGCCAGGCGGGCCCGGACGCGGTTGGAGGAGCCGGAGCGAGGCGTGGTCTGACCTGCCGCCGGGCGCACGGGGGCGGGCTTGGGGCGCACGGTGTCGGCGCTCTTCTCCGCCGGCGCGGCCTGGGCGTGCTCGACCGAGCCGCGTGCGTCGTCCTTCGCGTCGGACGCGTTCGGCACGGGCTTCACCGCGGGGGCCGGAGCGGACTCCGGCTTGGCGGCGGTCAGTGGCTGGGCCTCGTCTGGCAAGAGGGCTCCTAGTGCGCGGTCCGGGTCCCCCGGTCAGGCTCCGGAAACCCCATGGTAGCGATCCGGCGCCTCACCATCGTCTTCAGGCCGGGGGGAGAGTGGTGTACCAGGGGAACGCGTGGGGCGGGTGGGGGATTCCGGGG
>NZ_JBHXLV010000379.1:0-2663 GCF_042721685.1 Streptomyces sp. NPDC058459
TCATGACGCTGCTCGACAGCTCGATCGTGAACGTCGCCCTGCCCTCCATGGAACGCGGCCTCGGCGCCGACGCGGCCGATGTGTCCTGGGTGGTGTCGGGCTACGCGCTCACCTTCGGCCTCGCCCTCGTCCCGGCGGGCCGGCTCGGCGACGTGGGGGGGCGCCGGGCGGCGTTCCTGTTCGGGCTGGCGCTGTTCACGGTCGCCTCGGTGGCGTGCGGGCTCGCGCCCGGTTCCGGCTGGCTGGTGGTGTTCCGGCTGGTGCAGGGCGCGGCCTCGGGCATCGTCGCGCCGCAGACGACGGGGCTGATCCAGCAGATGTTCCAGGGCGACGAGCGGGCCCGCGCGTTCGGCATGCTGGGCAGTGTGGTCGGCATCTCCACGGCGGTCGGACCGCCGGCGGGCGGCCTGCTGATCCAGGCGTTCGGCGTCGAGGACGGCTGGCGCTGGGTGTTCTACGTCAACCTGCCCATCGGCGTGGCCGCGTTCTGCGCGGCGCTCCGGCTGCTGCCGCGTACCCCGGCGGCGGAGCGCAAGCGCGAGAGCGCCGACCTGGTGGGCGTCCTGCTGCTGGGCGCCGGTGTGCTCGCGCTGATGCTGCCGCTGGTGCAGGAGCAGCAGTGGACGGGCCGGCTGAAGTGGGCCCTGATGCCGGTGGCCGCGCTGCTGCTGGCGGCGTTCTGGCGCTGGGAGCGACGGCAGGGCAGGCGCGGGCACGATCCGCTGATCGACCTGGAGCTGTTCTCCCTGCGGTCCTTCACCCTGGGCGTGCTGCTGAACCTGGTGTACTTCGGCGGCTTCACCACGGTGTTCTTCGTGTACACGCTGTACTTGCAGAACGGTCTGGGCTACGGCCCGCTCGCGGCCGGGATGGCCTCGCTGCCGTTCGCCATCGGTTCGGCGGCCGGGGCAGCGCTGGGCGGCCGGCTGGTGGTGCGGTACGGCCGCACACTGGTCGTCGTCGGGCTGGCCGGGGTGGCGGTGGGCCTGGCCGGCGTCGTCGGCGCCGTTCAGCTCGTCCAGGGGGCCGGTGCGGCATGGGCGGCGGCGCTGCCGCTGCTGCTCGCGGGGGTGGGCTCGGGCGTGACGATCTCCCCCAACACGACGCTGACCCTCACCCGCGTGCCCGTCCGGCGGGCCGGTGCCGCGGGTGGCGTCCTGGTGACGGCCCAGCGGATCGGCTCGGCGGCCGGGATCGCGGCGGTGGGCGCGGTCTATTTCGCGCACCTCGCCAACCACGGCACCTCCACCAGGGCGCTGCAACTGGGCCTGCTCACCGCGGTGGGGATCATCCTGGTCGCGCTCGCCCTGGCCGTCGCGGACCTACGGGAACGGCAGACGCACCCGGAGCCCCCCATGGGCGGGGGCCCGGCGCAGGAGCCGGTGGAGCGCACGCCGTCGAAGGCGTGAGCACCCGGCTCAGGACTTGCGGCGCGGCTTCCCCGGCCGGCCGCCGGAGCGCCCGCGCACCGGCCGCCCGGCGGGCTTGCCGCTCTTCTGCCGGGGGCCGCCCTGGTCGGGCCTCTTCTTCTGCTGCTTGGGCTCCGGGGGTGTCGCGCGGCCCCGGGTGCTGTTGACGGTGCGGCCCCGGACGACGCCGATGAAGTCCTCCACCAGGTCGGTGGTGGCCTCCTCCGGCCAGGACAGCGCGATGCCGGACTGCGGGGCGTCGGTGACCGTGCGGTAGGTGAGGTCCTTGCGGTGGTAGAGGCGCGCCAGGGACTGCGGGACGATCAGCAGGCCGACGTTCGCCGCGACCAGTTCCAGGGCGTCCGGCGTGGTGGCGGGCCGCTCGAAGGCGGGTTCTCCGGGCGGGGCGTCCCAGTCGAAGACGTCGTCCAGCGGATGGAAGAGCACCTCGTCGGCGAGGTCGGCGAGGGTGACCTCCTCGGCCGCGGTGATCACATGGTCCTTGGGGACGACGACGACGGTGGCCTCGGTGTACAGCGGGATCGCGCTGAAGAAGTCACGGTCGACGGGCAGCCGTACGAGGCCCGCGTCGGCTTCGCCCGCGCGCAGCAGCGCGTCCGCCTCGGTGGCGGGGACCTGGGTGAGGGTGAGCGGGGTGCCGGGCACGCGCTCGTTCCAGATCCGCACCCATTTGGCGGGCGTCACTCCCGGGACGTACGCGAGCCGGAACGGCGGTGATTCTTCCGAGCCTGTCACCAGGCCAGGGTATCGGCCGTGGTCGGCTCCCACGCACACGGCCGATACCCTTGACCTCATGAGTTCGCAGCAGAGCACCCAGACGATGAAGCCCGCCACCGCGGCGAAGAAGCTGGGTGTGTACCTCCCCGCCACCCCCGCCGCCTTCCAGGAGGGTGTGGTCTCGCGCGCCGAGCTGAACGAGCTGCAGACCGACCCGCCCGAGTGGCTGCGCGAGCTGCGGCAGGACGGCCCCCACCCGCGTCCGGTGGTCGCGGCCCGGCTGGGCGTGTCCATCGCGGGTCTGGCGCGCGGCGGTGTCACCGAGGCGCTGACCACCGAGCAGATCGAGGCCCTTAGCGAGGAGGGTCCCGACTGGCTGGAGAAGGAGCGCGCCACCCAGGCGGAGGTCCGCAAGGAGGCCGCGCGCGTCAAGCAGCTGCACCAGGAGAAGGACGCCAGGAAGAGCTGACGCTCCGGAGCCGGGTACGTACCGACGACGCGTCCGCGCCATGTGCG
>NZ_JBHXLV010000380.1:0-2623 GCF_042721685.1 Streptomyces sp. NPDC058459
GCCCCCGCACAGCGGGCTCCGGCCGTTCCGGTGGGACCTGTCCGTGGCAGGTCAGAGGGCGAGGCCCGTGAGGACCAGGACGCGCTCGTAGGTGTAGTCGTCCATCGCGGAGCGGACGCCCTCGCGGCCGACGCCGGACTGCTTGACGCCGCCGTACGGCATCTGGTCGGCGCGGTAGGAGGGCACGTCGCCGATGACGACGCCGCCGACCTCAAGGGCGCGGTGGGCGCGGAAGGCGGTCTGGAGGTCGTGGGTGAACACGCCTGCCTGAAGGCCGTACTTGGAGTCGTTGACGGCGGCGAACGCCTCGGCCTCGCCGTCGACCTTCGTGACGGTGAGGACCGGTCCGAAGATCTCCTCGGTGGCGAGGGTGGCGCCGGCTGGTACGTCGGTGAGGACGGTCGGCGCGTAGGTGGTGCCGTCGCGCTCGCCGCCGGTGAGCAGGGTGGCGCCCTGCTCGACGGCCTCGTTCACCCAGGACTCCACGCGCTGCGCGGCGGCCTCGCTGACCAGCGGGCCGACGTCGGTCTTGTCGTCGGACGGGGCACCGGTGACCTGGGCCTCGACGGCGGCGACGATGCGCGGCAGCAGCCGCTCGTACACCGCGCCGTCCACGATCACGCGCTGCACCGAGATGCAGGACTGGCCGCCCTGGTAGTTGGAGAAGGTGGCGATGCGGGTCGCCGCCCAGTCCAGGTCGGCGTCGCTCGCCCAGTCGCCGAGGACGACGGCCGCGCCGTTGCCGCCCAGCTCCAGCGTGCAGTGCTTGCGCGGCACCGAGTCCATGATCGCGTAGCCGACCCGCTCGGAGCCGGTGAAGGAGATCACCGGGAGGCGCTCGTCCTGGACCAGCGCGGGCATCTTGTCGTTGGCGACCGGCAGGACGCTCCAGGAACCGGCGGGCAGCTCGGTCTCGGCCAGCAGCTCGCCGATGACCAGGCCGGACAGCGGGGTGGCCGGGGCGGGCTTGAGGATGATCGGGACACCGGCGGCGATGGCCGGGGCGACCTTGTGCGCGCACAGGTTCAGCGGGAAGTTGAACGGCGCGATACCGAGGACGACGCCCTTGGGGAAGCGGCGGATCAGCGCCATGCGGCCCTGGCCGCCCGCGTCGGTGTCGAGCCGCTGGGCCTCCCCGCCGTTGAACCGCCGGGCCTCCTCGGACGCGAGCCGGAACACGGAGACGGCACGGCCGACCTCGCCGCGCGCCCACTTGACGGGCTTGCCGTTCTCGCCGGAGATCAGCTGGGCGATCTCCTCGCTGCGCTCGGCCAGCCGCTTGGCCACATGGTCCAGGGCGGCGGCGCGGACGTGCGCGGGCACGGCGGCGAACTCGTCGCGCACCGCGTACGCGGCGGCCACGGCCTCCTCGACCTGGGCGTCGGTGGGCACGCTCGCCCGGCCGACGACACGGCCGTCCCACGGGGAGGTGACGTCGAAGCTGTCCTCGCCGGTGGCCGGGCGTCCGGCCAGCCAGAAGGCGTGGGTGGAGGTCATGTGCGGGTCCGGCCCTTCCGCGTCGGGGGGTGTGGCGTTGCGTGATCCACGGTAGGACGGGCCCGGGCGACGGTCGCTTGTCCGAGTCGTACGGAAACGGGCGGGCGTTGCTACGGTTCGGCGGGGTCGGCGCGGGGTCCGCTACTCCCCCGAGGTTGCCTTCAGGGCCAGCCACAGTTCCATCCGGACGTCCGGGTCGTCCAGGGAACGGCCGAGGATCTCCTCGACCCGGCGCATCCGGTAGCGCAGGGTGTGGCGGTGCACGCCGAGGTCGGCGGCGGCCGCGTCCCACTGGCCGTGCCGGGACAGCCACGCGCGCAGGGAGGCGACGAGGTCACCGCGGCCGGTCGCGTCGTGGTCGCGCAGCGCGCGCAGCAGGCCGTCGGCGAAGGCCCGTACCGCGTCGTCGGCCAGCAGGGGGAGCACCGAGCCGGCCGCGACGTGCTCGTGCTCGACCAGGACCCGGCCGCGCCGCCGGGCGACCGAGAGCGCCTGCTCGGCCTGCCGATAGGCGGCGGCGGCCCCGATGGGGCCGGCCGGGGCGGAGAGGCCGACGACGAGCGCGCCCTCCTCGCCGCTCTTGGACTCCGGGACGAGCCGTGCCGCCTCCCGCGCGTCCGCGTACGCCGTGCAGGCGGCGACGGCCGTGCCGCCGTCGGTGGCGAGTACCACCAGGCGCTCGCGTTCGGGTACGACCAGGACGGCTTCCCCGGAGCGGGCGGCGGCGGACTCGGCGGCCTCCGCGAGGGCGTCCAGCGGGTCGCCGTCCGTCCCCTGGCGCGGCGCCGTCTCGGCGACCAGCAGCCGGAACGGCGCGTCCAGCAGCCCGCCGTACAGGTCTCCGGCGACCGCGCGGGCGTGGTCGGGCTCCCCGGCGAGCAGCATGCGCAGCACGGCAGCGCCGACCCGCTGTTCGGCGGCGTGCAGGGAGCGGGAGCGCTCGGTGGTGAGGGTGAGCAGGGCGATGGCGGAGTGCACGGCGTAGCGCTCGGCGGTGCCGGGGGCGGTGGCGGTGCCGACGGCGAGCGCGGCGCGGGGGCGGCGGCCGGTGCCGAGCGAGTGCAGCTCGACCCGGTCCTCGGTGTCGGGTGCGGCGACCACCGAGGAGGCGGGGGCGGGGCGTTCC
>NZ_JBHXLV010000381.1:0-2570 GCF_042721685.1 Streptomyces sp. NPDC058459
GTCCGGCCGTGACGTCCGGCCGGACTTCCCGTACGGGGGCGGACGCGGCTCAGGAGCCGTGGGCCACCCTGTCCAGGTGGGGCAGGTGGTGGTCGAGGCGCTCGCGCTTGGTACGCAGATACGTGATGTTGTTCTCGCTCGGCTCGATCAGCAGCGGCACCTGTTCGGCGACCTCGATGCCGTGCTGCGTCAACGCCTCTCGCTTGCGCGGGTTGTTGGACATCAGCCGGACCGAGCGCACCTTGAGGTCGTGCAGCATCTCCGCCGCCACCCGGTAGTCACGGGCGTCCACCGGCAGACCGAGCGCGAGGTTGGCCTCGACGGTGTCCAGACCCTCCGCCTGAAGCGCCATCGCCCGCAGCTTGGCCAGCAGACCGATGCCCCGGCCCTCGTGACCTCTCAAGTACAGGACCACTCCGCTGCCTTCGGCCACCACCGCGCGCATCGCGGCCGCCAACTGCTCGCCGCACTCGCAGTGCTGGGAGCCGAACGCGTCGCCGGTCAGGCACTCCGAGTGCAGCCGCACCAGCACGCTCTCGGTACCGATGTCACCGTGCACCAGGGCGACCTGCTCATCACCCCGGTCGTGGTCCAGGTAGCCGATCGCCTGGAATTCCCCGTACACCGTGGGCAGCGGGGTGTTCACGACGCGTTCCGTGCCCGAACGCCGCGGGGTCTTCCCGCCGAAGACGCCGATGTTTTCTGTCATGATCTGATTCCTAAGCAGAGACGAAAGGCCATGGGAGACATGAGTGGTTCGGACGCGCGAGCGGCGGCCTACGGGGTGATGCCCGCGGACACCACCGAGGACGTACGGGCGCGGGGGGCGGGTGAGTCACGTCAGGTCGCCGTCCTTCCCGTGGGGAGCTTCGAACAGCACGGTCCCTACCTTCCGTTGGCGACCGACACGCTGGTGGCCTGTACCGTGGCACGCGAGATCGCCGCCGCGTACCCGGTACACCTCCTGCCCCCGGTCACCCTCTCGTGCTCGCACGAGCACGCGGCCTGGCCGGGAACCGTCAGTATCTCCTCCGTCACCCTGCACGCGGTGGTGCGCGACATCGCGGATTCGCTGCGCCGCTCGGGCGTGGAGTCGCTCGTCGTGGTCAACGGGCACGGCGGGAACTACGTGCTGGGCAACGTGGTCCAGGAGGCGTCCGCGCGGGGCGAGTCGATGGCGCTGTACCCGGCGGCCGAGGACTGGGAGGAGGCACGGCAGCGGGCGGGCGTGGTCACCTCGCTGCTCACCGACATGCACGCCGGGGAGATCGAGGCGTCCATCCTGCTGCACGCTCATCCCGAGTTCCTCCGCCCTGGCCATGAGTCGGCCGATTTCACCGCCGACGACCGCCGTCATCTGCTCACCACGGGAATGGCCGCCTATACCGAATCGGGCGTCATCGGCCGCCCGTCCCTGGCCTCGGCGGAGAAGGGGAAGGGCCTGCTGGCAGGCCTGGCGGAGAACTTCGAGCCGTACTTCCGGCTGCTGACCTCGGCCGGGGAGCCTGGCGCGCCGCGCGGGTAGTCGCGCAGGGCGCCGGCCCAGCGGGCGACCAGGACGACGGCGCCGGGCAGGGCGGCGACGAAGCTGAGCACGCCGTACACCACGGCGACGGCGACGCCGCTGCTCGCGCCGAGTCCGGCGGCGGCGAACGCCCAGGCGGTGACGCCCTCGCGCGGGCCGAAGCCGCCCACGTTGAGCGGCAGCCCCATGGCGAGCAGGGCCAGCACGGCGAGCGGCAGCAGCACCGCGACCGGCGCCCCGCTGCCCGCCACCCGGGCCGCGACGACGAACATGCCGAGGTGCCCGGCGAGGACGGTCACCGAGGACAGCGCGACCCCGGGCCCGCTCTCCCGCGACAGCAGCCCCTGCCGCGCCTCCCGCAGCAGCCCGCTCCCCGGCGGCGGGCCGGGACGGCGGCCGGGTGCCCGGTTCATGCGGACGGCGAGCACGACCGCGAGCGCCCCCGCCCCGGCGAGCGCCACCGGCACCGCGAAGGTGCGCAGGTCGTCGCGGACCGGGGACGGCAGGGTCAGCAGCAGCGCCGTCCCGCAGACGGCGAGCGCCAGCTGTCCGGCGACCCGCTCCAGCACGACCGCCTTGACGGCGCGCCGGATGTCCCCGGCGCTCTGTCCGTGCCGTACCGCCCGGTGCACGTCGCCGAGGACGCCGCCGGGCAGGGCCGCGTTGAGGAACAGGGCGCGGTAGTAGTCGGCGACGGCGGGCCCCAGCGGCAGCCGGATGCCGAGCCCGCGTGCCGTCAGCTGCCAGCGCCAGGCGCTGAACACGGTGGTGACGACGCCGATGCCCAGGGCGGCGAGCACGGTCGCGGTGTCGATCCGGCGGAGCCCGTCGACCAGCGGCCCGGTGCCCAGCCGCCACAGCAGCACACCGAGGATGGCGACGCCGACGACGGTGCCGATGTGGGTGCGCAGCGCGTGGCGGGCAGTAGCGTCTCCTTCGGGGGTGCCGGGCGGCCGGGCGGGCTCGGACGGCTCCCCCGGGCCCGAGTCCCGGGTCTCCGCGACCGCCTCGCCCGTCCGCCCGTCCATCACGCCTCCACCGGCCG
>NZ_JBHXLV010000382.1:0-2520 GCF_042721685.1 Streptomyces sp. NPDC058459
GACATCCACCTCACACAACAACGCCGGCCTGCAAGACCACAACCGGGTCTTGCAGGCCGACGTCACGCGAACCCCCGAATAAACCAACAGCGTCTCCTCCGGGAGGGCGGGGGCCGCATTCGTGCGTTCGAGGGTCTGTCTACGCGTCGGGTTCCTGCGTGAAGGTGTATTCGTACCCGATGGTCAGCCGGTACGGCAGGCACCACTCGCCGTACTCGATGACGCCCTCGTCGTCCCAGAGGCGGTGGGCTCCGGCAAGGATCGGGGAGCCGATGCGCAGCGCGAGGAAGTTCGCTTCGCGGGCGTCGGCATCCCGGCCGTGCA
Source organism: Streptomyces sp. NPDC058459 (assembly GCF_042721685.1). Classification (NCBI taxonomy): domain Bacteria; kingdom Bacillati; phylum Actinomycetota; class Actinomycetes; order Kitasatosporales; family Streptomycetaceae; genus Streptomyces; species Streptomyces sp. NPDC058459. The sequence goes on from NZ_JBHXLV010000382.1 coordinate 325, forward strand.
TGTCGTCACGGCCGGCTGTGATGGTCCTGCCCGTAGCTTGCTGGATCTTCGCCAGCAGACGCGGGGCGAGGTGGTTCGCGGTGGACAGCAGCTCGGGGACTGCGGCAGCGAAGTGCGCGGGATACCAGGTGACGAACAGGCCGGTGCGTTGCTGCCCCTTGCCGGTGTGCCACTGGCGGCGCACGACCTGATCGCCGTCAGCGAGGTCGAACAGTTCCGCAATGTACTGCGGCGGCTTGACCAGGTCGGCGACGGTGACGATGACGGTCTCGCCCTGAGCGAGAACGCTGCCGGTGCGCATGACCCGTGTTATCCGGTCGTAGGAACTGGGGGCGACCTCGGGGGCGTTGGCGACGAAGGTGCCGCGCCGCGAGGTGGTGATGTAGCCCTCGACCTGCAAATGGTCCAGAGCCTTGCCGAGGGTGGCCACGGAGACGCCTTCACTCTTCGCCAAGTCCCGCTGAGCAGGCAGCTTCGCGCCTTCCGCGAGAGCGCCATCGAGGATGCGGCGGCGGATGCGCTCGGCGACCTTCATGTAGGGGTGCTCTGTGTCGGGCATGCGGCATCTCCTCGGTGTCCTAGGCCATGCCTGACTGTACTAGGACACACTGAAATTGCTGCCACACAAACGCCGTTGACTGCTAGGCGCGTGACCTAGGACACGCTAATTTCTGACCTAGGACACAAAGCGACCCCTGCGACCGTGTCACCGGCCCGGGGGTGTGGACGACTGTCGAGGAGCCGCCATGGCACACCGTACCGCCACACATCCCGCGCGGGCAGGGCGCCAGCCCGCTGCCTTCCCGGCCGAGGCGCTGCCCTACCTCAGCCTCCCCGACCCCGCCGCCCTCACCGCCGACCAGACCGCAGGCCGCGCTTGCATCTGGGGCGGCCGGCCCATCCCCGCCGACGCGGCCGTGGACCTCGGCGAGCACCTCCACGACGGCGTGCTCACGTTCCCCCAGTCCTGCGGCCCGTGCATCGCCACCCGCGCCCAGAACGCCCTCGCCGCGCACTCCTTCGACTGCGCCACCTGCCGCGACCGCGCACGATGGACGGACTGCACAGTCGGCTACGGCCTGCTCCGCGCCCAGCGGCAGGGCAGCCGCGTCGGACAGGGCGGCTGCCGATGAGCCCCGCCATCCCCGACAACCCCGAGCTGTCGCGCCAGACGTTCCGCGCGATGGGCTACTGCGGCGCCTGGGACGAGGCGGGCCGCCTCTGGTGCACCCGCTCACCCGGCCACACCGGCAAGCACGCCCACCGCTACGAGAAGAAGCACCCCACCGACGCCACCGGCGTCGAATGGGCATAGACCCCCGGCCTTCACGGGCCGGGCGCGGGACGCCTGGCGGCGCTCGGGGTGAACCGCAGGATGCCGCCGGCAGGGACCGGCCGGCGGAATCCGCTACTCCAGCAGATCGGACAGCGGGACCCCGATCGCGCGGGCGATGCGGAGCAGGGTCTCCAGGGTCGGGTTCTCCGTACCGGCTTCGAGCTTCTGGAAGTAGGTGCGGCTGAGTGGAGCCGCCAGGAACACCTGCTCCTGGGTTAACCGCCTCTGTACCCGAACCTCGCGGATGCGTCGGCCGACACGGGCGCGCTCGTCACGGAGCCAGACATCCTCGTCGGGCGGGTCGGGAAACACTCGACACACCGTCTGGCCTGCGAGATTATGTGTCAGCCCTCCCCCAGATGGCTTTTCCGTGATCTTGACGCGGGGGCAAGACAGCCGCAGCGCTGGAGCAAGGACTCCGGAGAGGGCGCTCGGCGAGCCGGGCGGCCGCGCGTCAGCGGTCGCCCGGTCTCATTTTCTGACGTCCCCTCGGGCCAGCAGCGGGCCAGCAGACGATCATGAGACCGGGACAAAAAGGAAAGGACCCCAGCTCAACTCTGCGTTGAGCTGGGGTCCCTCTCGTAGGCCCTGTGGGACTCGAACCCACAACCAATGGATTAAAAGTCCACTGCTCTGCCAATTGAGCTAAGGGCCCGGGGCGGTGTTGCCCGTCCGAGCATAGCTGGCGGTGGCCGTGTCTCCGATCGGGTATCGGGGACACGGCCGTGTCGGTCAGTCGCGGAGGAACCAGTGGCGGGCGGAGGCGAGCCACCAGATGGCGGCGAAGCCGAGGACGACGAGGACGGCGGCCGGGGCGTAGTTGAAGGTCGGCGCGTTGTGGTGACCCGTACGGGGGCCGT
>NZ_JBHXLV010000383.1:0-2519 GCF_042721685.1 Streptomyces sp. NPDC058459
AGCTCCGCCGGACGCACGGAGGGCCCCGCATCGGTGATGCGGGGCCCTTAGCCGTCGTCCGGGGCGCCGGTCTCAGGCCGGGGCGCCCAGTTCCGCCCAGACCGTCTTGCCCGGCCGGTCGGGGGTGCGCAGGACGCCCCAGTCCAGACAGAGGCGCTGGACGATGAACATGCCGTGGCCGCCGGGGCGGCCCGCCTGGTGCGGGGTACGGGGCGTGGGCTGGCCGGCGCCCCGGTCGGAGACCTCCAGCCGGATCGCCTTCTTGTCGCAGGACAGGAACAGCTGGTCCGGTCCGCCGGCGTGCAGACAGGCGTTGGTGACCAGCTCCGAGACGACGAGGAGCACGTCCTCGGCGGCTGCCCGCTGCTCGGCGCCGTCGGCGGGCAGCCAGCCCCACGCGTACAGCGCCTGCCGGGTGAAGTCCCGGGCGAGCGGGACCACCCCGCTCTCACCGTCCAGACTCAGTCTGCGGACCTGGGGTCCCCACGCCTCCGACGTGCCGTCGGACGGGGTGGCGGGCACGACGGCGCTCACAGCCGTCGCGTCGTCCGCCGCCGCGTCTCGCTCGGGCATGCCGGAAGCGCCGCTCGGCTCCGGGCCACCATCGCCCGGCGAGTAGGGCCGGGTGGTGCTCATCAGCGCTTCACCTCACCGATCCACCAGTACACGATTCCAAAAGTCCGACTCCGTTTCGGTGCCGGGCGGCCGGTTCATCGTCCGTCCGGTGTCCGTGTGCTGCCTCCGTCACCCTTCGGCGGTCCGGCCTCGCCACTTACGTCGCGCCGGGCCTCTTTCCCGGTTCCCGGAACGGGTCCGGCGGCGGGGTGCTGAAAGGCTTCAGGGTTTCTCCTGCCCGACTGATCCCCCGGAACACCCTCGCGTTCACCTGGCGCTCGTGGAGCACCGGTGGAGACAGGGGTGTGCGGGAGGAAGTCAGCCGGCGTCGCCCGACAGGGCGGCTTCCACGGAGTCGTGGACGGTGAAGACCGCCTCGGCTCCGGTGATCTCAAACACGCGCGCGACTACGGGCAGCATGCCCGCGAGGTGGACTCCACCGCCGGCGGCGTCCGCCTTGAGCCGTGCCCCGAGCAGGACGTTCAGCCCTGTCGAATCGCAGAATTCCAGCCGTGAGCAATCCACGACAAGTCGCGTGAAGCCCTTCTCGAGGAGGTCGTCGAGCGGCTCGCGCAGTAGATCGGCGGTGTGGTGATCGAGCTCACCAGCCGGTGTCACTACGGCGCTGGAGCCCTCTTCCCGCACCTCCACCAGAAGCCGGCCCGACTGTGCGCTGCCGACCGTCCCGTGGTCCATGCCGTCTCTCTCCCGAGGTCTTGGCTGCTGATGCCCTCGAACAGTACGCCTTCCAGCCACACTTCGACACCCGAACAACCCCTCGGAAACGGGCATATCGCCATATAAGCCACTTGCAACCAGCTCACCGAAGCAGGTAGGGCTAGTACGCACACATCCCTGCACGCCGGCTTCGGAGGCGCCGCACACCGCAGTGCACGTACCGGCTTCGGCAGCCGTATGCCGAGAACGATGGAGGACACCCATGTCACCCCGGCTCGACGGACCGCCTACCCGCGAAGCGACGTCGACACCCCCACCGGACCAGCTGGACCACACCATCGACCCTCTCGACCCCCTGGCGGGGCTCCCCGAGATCCCGCCGTTCGGCGAGGTCGGCCCGGTGGACGCGCGAGCCCTGTCCAAGACGCTCTTCGAGCGCCTGGAGTCGCTGGAGGAGGGCACGTACGAGTACTCGTACGTCCGCAACACCCTGGTCGAACTGAATCTGGCGCTCGTGAAGTTCGCCGCCTCCCGCTTCCGCTCCCGCAGCGAGCCGATGGAGGACATCGTCCAGGTCGGCACGGTCGGCCTGATCAAGGCGATCGACCGCTTCGAGATGTCACGCGGCGTCGAGTTCCCGACCTTCGCCATGCCGACCATCATCGGTGAGATCAAGCGCTTCTTCCGTGACACCTCGTGGTCCGTGCGCGTCCCGCGCCGCCTGCAGGAGCTGCGGATCGACCTGGCGAAGGCCGGGGACGAGCTGGCCCAGCGGCTGGACCGCACCCCCACCGTCGCGGAGCTGGCCGAGCGGCTCGGGCTCTCCCACGAGGAGGTCGTCGAGGGCATGTCGGCCTCGAACGCCTACACCGCCTCCTCGCTGGACGCCCAGCCCGCCGAGGACGACTCCGAGGGCGCGCTCGCGGACCGCATCGGCTACGAGGACCACGGGCTCGAAGGCATCGAGTACATCGAGTCGTTGAAGCCCCTCATCGCCGAACTGGCGCCCCGCGACCGGAAGATCCTCTCCCTGCGCTTCGTGGCGGGTCTGACCCAGTCGGAGATCGGTGAGGAGCTGGGCATCTCCCAGATGCACGTCTCGCGGCTGCTGTCGCGGACGCTGACGCGGCTGCGCAAGGGACTGACGCTGGACGAGTGACGGCGGACGCCGCCGGTAGGCGGACCTTCCCCGCACGCGTGAGGCGGCCCGGCACACGGTGCCGGGC
>NZ_JBHXLV010000384.1:0-2514 GCF_042721685.1 Streptomyces sp. NPDC058459
AGGCGGCCCGGCGGCAGCGGGAGAGACGCCGAGGGGCGGCATCCGGTGGCCGGATGCCGCCCCTGGCGGTGTGGCGTTCGTTACGCGGCGAGCCTGGCCAGCGCCGCGTCCACGCGGGCCAGCGTCTTCTCCTTGCCGAGTACCTCCAGGGACTCGAACAGGGGAAGACCGACCGTGCGGCCGGTCACGGCCACCCGGACCGGGGCCTGGGCCTTGCCGAGCTTGAGGCCGTGGGCCTCGCCGGCGGCCAGCACGGCCTCCTTGAGTGATTCGGCCGAGGTCCAGTCGGCGGACTCCAGCTTCTCGCGCGCGGTGCGCAGGAGCGCGTCCGAGCCTTCCTTCATGGCCTTGGCCCAGGCGGCCTCGTCGAGGACCGGCTCGGACAGGAACAGGAAGTCGACGTTGTCGGTGATCTCGGAGAGCACCTTCAGCCGGGTCTGCGCGTGCGGGGCGATCGCCTGCCACTCGGCCTCGTCGAAGTCCTCCGGCGCCCAGGGGGCGAACGGGGCCTTCAGCCAGGGCTCGCAGCGCTCGGTGAAGTCCTTCACGTCGAGCAGCCGGATGTGGTCGGCGTTGATCGCCTCGCACTTCTTCAGGTCGAAGCGCGCCGGGTTGGGGTTCACGTCCGAGATCTCGAAGGCGGCCACCATCTCCGCGATCGAGAAGATGTCCTGGTCCGCCGAGAGCGACCAGCCCAGCAGGGAGAGGTAGTTGAGCAGGCCCTCGGGCAGGAAGCCGCGCTCGCGGTAGAGGTTGAGCGAGGACTGCGGGTCGCGCTTGGAAAGCTTCTTGTTGCCCTCGCCCATCACGTACGGCAGGTGGCCGAAGGCCGGGACCCGCTGGGCGATGCCCAGCTCCGTCAGCGCCTTGTACAGCGCGATCTGGCGGGGGGTGGAGGAGAGCAGGTCCTCGCCGCGCAGGACATGGGTGATGTCCATCAGCGCGTCGTCGACCGGGTTCACCAGGGTGTACAGCGGGGCGCCGTTGGCGCGCACGATCCCGTAGTCCGGGACGTTCTCGGGGAGGTAGGTGATCTCGCCGCGCACCAGGTCGTCGAAGGTGATCGCCTCGTCCGGCATCCGGAAGCGGACGATCGGCTCGCGGCCCTGCGCCCGGTACTCCTCGACCTGCGCGTCGCTCAGCTCGCGGCAGTGGCCGTCGTAGCCCGAGGGCTTCCCGGCTGCGCGGGCGGCCTCGCGGCGGGTGTCCAGCTCGTCCTGGGAGCAGTAGCAGCGGTAGGCGTGGCCGCCGTCCAGGAGCTTGCCCGCGACATCCTGGTAGATGTCCGTGCGCTGCGACTGGCGGTACGGCGCGTGCGGGCCGCCGACCTCGGGGCCCTCGTCCCAGTCGAAGCCGAGCCAGCGCATGGCGTCCAGGAGCTGGCCGTAGGACTCCTCGGAGTCGCGGGCAGCGTCGGTGTCCTCGATCCGGAAGACCAGGGTGCCCTCGTGGTGCCGGGCGAACGCCCAGTTGAACAGGGCGGTGCGCACCAGGCCCACGTGGGGGTTACCGGTGGGCGAGGGACAGAATCGGACGCGTACGGGGGACGGGGGTCCCCCCTGCCCGGTCGGAGCCGAGAGCTTGGGGGAGGGTGCGCTAGCCACGCTTGACGACCTTGTTGGTGAGAGTGCCGATGCCTTCGATGGTGACGGCGACCTCGTCGCCGACGCTCATGGAGCCGACGCCCGCGGGGGTGCCGGTGAGGATGACGTCGCCGGGGAGCAGCGTCATGGCCTCGGAGATGTTGACGATCAGGTCCTCGATGGGGTGGACCATCTCGCTGGTGCGCCCGAGCTGGCGCTGTTCGCCGTTGAGGGTGAGCTGCACGGTGAGGTCGTTCGCGCGGGCGAGGTCGATGTCCGTCTCGACCCAGGGGCCGAGCGGGCAGGACGTGTCGAAGCCCTTGGCGCGGGCCCACTGCTTCTCGGTGCGCTGGACGTCGCGGGCGGTGACGTCGTTGGCGCAGGTGTAGCCGAGGATGACGTCCTTGACGCGCTCACGCGGGACCTCGCGGCACATGCGGCCGATGACGACGGCCAGCTCGGCCTCGTAGTGCAGTTCCTCGGTGAACGACGGGTACTGGATCTCGTCGCCGGGGCCGGTCACCGAGGTGGAGGGCTTGAAGAAGGCGAACGGGACGTCGGGTACCTCGCTGCCCAGTTCCCTGGCGTGGTCGGCGTAGTTGCGGCCGAAGGCCACGACCTTGTTGGGGAGCACCGGCGGGAGCAGCCGGACCTTGCTGAGGGGGACCTTGGTGCCGGACAGCTCGTGGTCGGCGAAGGGGATGCCCTTGATGATGTCGAGGACGAGCTCGTCCTGCTTGTCGCCCTCGACCGCGCCGAAGGCTACGTTCCCGTCGATGGAGAACCTGGCGATGCGCACGGGATTCTGGCGCCTCTCACTGAGAACCGGCGTACTGACGTCCCAGGTTAACCGGTTCACGTGGCCGGTGGCCGGTCCTGTGTGCCGGGTGGAAAAGAGAGCGCGGCCCGGTGGGCCGTCACGGGTGGACGG
>NZ_JBHXLV010000385.1:0-2505 GCF_042721685.1 Streptomyces sp. NPDC058459
AGCCGTCCAGTACGGGTGTCCCGCCCAGCACCTGGGCGACCCGGTGATGGATCTCGTCCCCCTCGACCGGCTCGCCGCGGGCCGCCCGGGCGGGCGGGGCGCGGGTCTTCTCCGGGTGGAACCGCACCCGCACCGGGAGCAGTCCGAGCCCCGGCACGCTGCCGGCGCGTGACTCGACATCGTCCTCGATGTGCTCGCCGAGCAGCTGGAAGCCGCCGCAGATCCCGAGCACCGGGCGCCCCTCGGCGGCCCGGCGCGCCAGCGCGTCCGCGAGGCCCCGCTCGCGCAGCCACCGCAGCGCCCGCACGGTGCCGCGGGTGCCCGGCACCACCACGAGGTCGGCGTCCGCCAGCTCCTCCGGCCGGTCCACGAAGCGGACCACGACGCCGGGTTCGGCGGCGAGGGCGTCCACGTCGGTGAAGTTGGACATCAGCGGGACCGCGCACACCGCGACCCGCAGCACGTCCTCGCCGTGCGGGGGAGCGACGGCCGACTCCCGCACACTCCCGCGCAGCGAGACCCTGAGACCGTCCTCCTCGTCGATGCCGAGCCCGTGCCGGAACGGCAGCACCCCGTAGGTGTGCCGCCCGGTCAGGCCGCGCAGCATGTCCAGGCCCGGCTCCAGCAGCGTCACGTCACCCCGGAACTTGTTCACCAGGAACCCGGCGACCAGCGCCTGGTCCTCGGGGGAGAGCAGGGCGACGGTGCCGAAGAAGGAGGCGAACACCCCGCCCCGGTCGATGTCGCCGACCACGAGGACGGGCAGCCCCGCGCCCCGCGCGACCCCCATGTTGACGATGTCGGTGCGCCGCAGGTTGATCTCGGCGGGCGAGCCCGCGCCCTCGCAGATCACCGCGTCATACGTGCCCCGCAACTCGGCGAGACACTCCAGTACCGTGCCCAGCAGGGCCTGTTGACGCCCGCCGTGATACCCGCGCGCGCTCAGCTCGCCCACCGGCCTTCCCAGCAGCACCACTTGGCTGCTGCGCTCGCCACCGGGCTTGAGCAGGACGGGATTCATCAGCGCGGTCGGCTCGACCCGGCACGCCTGCGCCTGCATGGCCTGCGCCCGCCCGATCTCCGCGCCCTCCCGGGTGACGAAGGAGTTCAGGGACATGTTCTGCCCCTTGAACGGCGCCACCTTGACGCCCTGCCGGACCAGCCACCGGCAGATGCCGGCCGTCACCACGCTCTTGCCCGCGTCGGACGTCGTCCCCGCGACCAGCAGACCCCCGCTCACCAGCCCCGCCCCCTTCCGATGAGGCGCCCGGCGACGGTGACGCCGAGCGCGAGCATGCCGACCCGGCGGGAGAGCCGTACGGCCCGCTCGATGTCGGTGACCTGGACCGGCCGCCCGGTGCCGTTGAGCACGGGCCGGTGCTCGACCCGGCCGCCGTAGGAGAGGGCGCCGCCCAGCCGGACGCCGAGCGCACCCGCGAACGAGGCCTCCACCGGACCCGCGTTGGGGCTCGGATGCCGGTGCGCGTCCGCCCGCCAGGCCCGTACCGCGCCACGCGGGTCGTCCCCGGCGAGCACGGCGAGTACGGCGGTCAGCCGGGCGCCCGGCCAGCCGGCCACGTCGTCCAGCCGGGCGGACGCCCAGCCGAACCGGCGCAGCCGGGGCGACTTGTGCCCGACCATCGCGTCCAGCGTGTTCACCGCCCGGAAGCCCAGCAGCCCCGGCACCCCGGCCACCGCGCCCCACACCAGGGCGCCCACCACGGCGTCGGAGGTGTTCTCCGCGACGGACTCCACGACCGCCCGCGCTATCGCGTCGGCGTCCAGCGCCTGCGGGTCGCGGCCGCACAGATGCGGCAGCCGGTCGCGCGCGGCCGCCAGGTCGTCGCGCTCCAGGGCGCGGCCGACGGTACGCGCCTCGCGGGCGAGCGAGGTGCCGCCGACGACGGCCCAGGTGGCGGCGGCGGTCAGCGCGGCGGAGCCGCTGAAGCCAGGAGACACGGCGCGTACGGCGCGTGCCGCCACAGCTCCGAGCGCTGTGGCGCCTCCGGCGCACACCAGGGTGTGCAGCGCGCCCCAGCCGCGGTGGTCGTGCCACAACGCGCGCTCCACCCGCCCGGCGGCCCGCCCGAAGGCGGCGACGGGGTGCCTGCGCCGGGGATCGCCCAGGAGGAGATCACCGAGGAGGCCGGCTGCGGCACCGTACGCGTACGAGCGATCGGCGCCCATCGGCTAACTCGCCGTGGGCGTGCCGGTGTTCCGGGTGCGGGCTCTCGGGCGGCGGCCGGGCATCACGGTAGGTCCTCACTCAGGGTGTCCACGCCCTGGTTCGACGAGACCGGCGGCGAGAGTTCCTGGCTCCCGGGGACCGCTCCCCGGTGACAGTGGCGGGACCGCGCCGGATTCGCACCGGCTTCCTCTGCTGCCGCCGTACATGGCCCGCGCAGTCCACCACGTGTCCGGAAGGGCCGTCAACCTGCCTGTGACCTGCGGGAGAAGAGTGTGTGGAGCCCCACACCACCACCGCTGGGAACAGCGGAAGGCCCC
>NZ_JBHXLV010000386.1:0-2406 GCF_042721685.1 Streptomyces sp. NPDC058459
CACATCCGCGACACCGTCCGCTACCACCACGCCATCCAAACCCTCACCACCCACGGCCCCTTCACCGCGATCGAACTCGGACCGGACGCCGCGCTCACCTCCCTCACGCCGGGGTCGGTGCCGCTGCTGCGGCGGGGGCGGGGAGAACGGGCGGCGGTCCTGGCGGCGCTCGCCGCCGTCCACACGCGGGGCGTCCCGGTCGACCGCGCCTCCTTCGCGGAGGGCGACGCGGACGGGGACGCGCACGAGCTGCCCACCTACGCCTTCCAGCGTGAGCGCTACTGGATGGAGGCGGGCGCCCGCGCCGGTGACGGGAGCGGTCTGCTCGGTCCCGCCGTGGAGCTCGCCGACGGCCGGGGGCTGTTCCTCGCGGGAGAGATCGGTTCCGGGCGGCTGCCGTGGCTCGCGGACCACGCGGTCGGCGGAACTCCGCTCGTCCCGGGCGCGCTCTTCGCCGAACTCGCGCTCCAGGCGGCCGAGTCGGCCGGTGTGCCGGTCGTGGAAGAACTGACCCTGGAGACGCCGCTGCTGTGGCACGAGGACCGTACGGTCTCCCTCCAGGTGACCGTCGACGGGGACGCGGAGGCCGGCGGACGGCGGGCCTTCGCGGTGCACGCACGGACGTCGGAGGAGGCCCCCTGGGTGCGGCACGCCTCCGGTCTCCTGGCCCCCGAGGAGGCGGGTCCGGTGACCGCCGGGGCCGAGGTGTGGCCGCCGGCGGGCGCCGCCCCGCTGGACGTGGACGAGGTGTACGGCCGGCTGGCGGGGCTCGGCTACGGCTACGGGCCCGCGTTCCGCCGGCTGGCGGCGGCATGGCGCGACGGGGACACCCTGTTCGCCGAGGTGCGGTTGCCGGAGGAGCCGGGCGCCGTGGTGCCGGGCGGGTTCGGCGTGCACCCGACGCTGCTCGACGCGGCGCTGCACCTGCTGCCGGTGCGGGACGAGGACGCGGCGGAGGTCGTGCTGCCGTTCGCCTGGACGGGGCTGCGGCTGCACGCCACCGACGCCGCCGTGCTGCGGGTCGTCCTTGCCCCCGCCGGGACGGGCGCGGTGTCGCTGCGCGCCACCGATCCGGCGGGCGCGCCCGTGGTGACGGCGGAGGCGCTCGTGCTGCGCCCGGTGCCGGCGGGCGCGCTGACCGCGGGGACGGAGCCGGCGGGGCCGCCGCTGTACGCGGTGGACTGGCGGCCGCTCGCCCCGGCCTCCGCCGGTTCGGCAGGAGCGGCGCCCGAGGTCGCTCACCTGGGGCCTTACGCGGACGCCCGTGCCGCCGCCGGTCACGCGCTGGAGGTCGTGCAGGAGTGGCTGGCGCGGGACCGGTCCGGTGGGGAGCGGCTCGCGCTGGTCACGGAGGGGGCCGTCGCCACCGCTGTGGGCGAGGAGCTGCCGGGGCCGGCGTCGGCCGCCGTGTGGGGGCTGGCGCGCACCGCGCAGAGCGAGCATCCGGAGCTGTTCACGCTGGTCGACACGGACGGCAGCGCGGCCTCCGCGGCCGTCCTCGACCGGGCCCTGGCGACGGGTGAGCCGCAGCTCGCGCTGCGGGAGGGCCGGATCCTCGTCCCGCGTCTCGGCGAACTCCCCCGGGTCGCCCCCTCGGAGCCGGACCGGCCGTTCCGTCCGTTCCGGCCGGAGGGGAGGGTGCTGCTCACGGGCGCCACCGGCGCCCTCGGCACCCTGCTCGCCGAGCACCTCGTCCGCGCGCACGGCGTCCGGCACCTGCTGCTCACCAGCAGGCGGGGGCCCGACGCGCCCGGCGGCGCCGAACTGCTCTCCCGTCTGCGCGCGCTGGGGGCGGAGGTCTCGCTCGTCGCCGCCGACACGGCCGACCAGGGCGCCGTCCGCGCCCTGCTGTCCGGCGCGCCGGGCACGCCGCCCGTCACGGCCGTCGTCCACGCCGCCGGCGTCCTCGACGACGGGCTCCTGGAGGATCTGACGTCGGAGCGCCTGGACCGGGTGCTGCGCCCGAAGGCCGGCGCGGCGGTGCTGCTGCACGAGGTCGCCGCCGAACTGGACCTCGCGCTCGACGCGTTCGTGCTGTTCTCGTCGGTCACCGGGGTGACGGGGACCGCGGGCCAGGCCAACTACGCCGCCGCGAACGCCTATCTGGACGCACTGGCCGAGCACCGGCGCGCCCTCGGGCTCCCCGCCGTCTCCCTCGGCTGGGGCCTGTGGGACACCGGGTCCGGGATGGGCGGGCACCTGACCGCCGCCGACCGGGCTCGTCTGGCCCGCACCGGCATCGCGCCGCTGACCGCCACGGAGGGGCTGGGGCTCTTCGACGCCGCGCTCGCCGAGGCGGCCGGGGGCACGGGACGGGCGGCGCTGGTCGCGAGCCGGTTCACGCCGGCGGGCCTGGACGGCGCGGACGTGGTGCCGGCCCCGCTGCGCTCGCTCGTACGGCCGATC
>NZ_JBHXLV010000387.1:0-2400 GCF_042721685.1 Streptomyces sp. NPDC058459
GCCCACGGCCGCGGGCGGCAGCCCCACGGTGCGGGTCAGGAAGAGGGTCTCCAGGGCGAAGACACCGCTGAGGCAGAGGTTCACCGACGCGGTGCTGAGGGCGATCAGCCGCAGCACCGGGTGGCGGAGGACGTGGTGGAGGCCCTCCTTGATCTGCGGCACGAGGCCACCGCGTCCGGACCGCGGCGCGGCGGGCCGTTCCTCACGCGCCTCGATGCGGCCGAGCAGGACCGCGGAGGCGAGGGAGGTGACGGCCTGTCCGGCCAGGGTGCCCGCCGGGCCGAGGAGTTGGACGAGGAAGCCGGCCATGCCGGGACCCGCCAGCTCGGCGCCCGAGCGCACCGTCTCCAGACGCGAGTTACCCTCGATCAGCGTCGACCGGCCCACCAGGGTGGGCAGGTAGCTCTGATCGGCCACATCGCCGAACAGCCGCGCGCAGCCCAGCAGCAGGGCGACGGTGTAGAGGAGCGACATGGAGCGGATGTCCAGCAGCCAGGCCACCGGCACAGCGGTGAGCAGCACCGTCCGCGCCAGGTCGGCGGCGAGCATCACGTCGCGCCGCCGCATCCGGTCCACCCAGGCGCCGGCCGGCAGCCCGAGCAGGAGGAAGGCGGCGCTCTCGGCGGCGGCCAGCAGACCGGCCTCCCACGCCGAGGCGTGCAGGGTGATCACCGCGGTGAGGGGCAGGGCGACGTACGTGATGCTGTTGCCGAGTTCGTTGCACACGTGTGATCCCATGAACCGGCGGAAGTCCCGGCGCTGCCGGGAGGAGGGATCGGGGCCTCCCCGCGGTCCCGGGGCGGTCTCGGGACCGGAGGTCGTCTCCGGACCGGGGGCGGCGTCCGCGCCGGCGGCGGGTTCGGGGGCGGCGGTGGGCTGGGACACGAGCGGGCCCTTCTCTGGTGGTCGTGAGGGCCAGGGCGGGGGGCACCCGCCCTGGCGTTCGGTGGTTCAGACGGTCTCGTGCAGCGGCGGTCGCCCGACCGCACTCCCCGGGGGAGTCGAGTCTTCCGTCTCCGGAGGGAACGGATCGGGGAGGGCACGTACGTCGAGCTTGCCGCCCGGAGTCCGCGGGAGCCGGGGCAGGACGCACACCCGTGCCGGGACGAGGTGGGCCGGCATCCGGGAGGCGACGTCCTGGCGCACCGCGTGGCCGTCGAGCGGCCGGCCGGGGACGATCTCGACGTAGGCGGCCACCTGGGGCTCGCCCCGGTGCCGGACCGCGCGCGCGACGACGTCCACCACGTCCGGGTGGGCGGCGACGGCGGCCTCGACCTCCTTCAGCTCCACTCGGTGCCCCCGGATCTTCACCTGGTCGTCGATGCGGCCGAGAAAGCGCAAGGAGCCGTCGGGACCCCGCCGCACCCGGTCTCCGGTGCGGTACATCCGCTGCCCCGGCCCGGCGGCGAACGGGTCGGCGACGAAGCGCTCGGCGGTCAGGGCGGGGCGGCCGTGGTAGCCACGAGCCAGGCAGGGTCCGGTGAGGTACAGCTCCCCGGCCCCGCCGTCGGCCGTGGGCGTCAGCGTCTCGTCCAGGACGTAGGCGCGCACTCCCGGCAACGGGACGCCGAGCGGGATGACCTCGTCGGCGACCGGGAGCGTCGTGGGGCGCGCCTCGTGGCAGGTGGCGGTGATGGTGGACTCGGTGAGGCCGTAGGAACTGGTCACCGGCGGCCCGCCGGCGGCGTACCAGCGCACGAGGTCGGCGGTGCGGCCCGCGTCGCTGCCGATCACCACGTGCCGGAGGGCGGCCGGCAACGGACGGGGCCGGTGCCGCACGTCCCGGACCCACTGCGACCAGTAGGGGGTGGGCAGGTTGACGAGAGTGACGGCCCGTTCGGTGAGGAAGGGCTCCAGCTCGGCGGGTGAGACCACGTTGTCGTCGACGAACACCGCCGTGCCGCCCGTGCACCAGGTGGGCAGAGCCTCCTCCAGAGCGACGTCGAAGGCGGGCGCGGCGAACTGGAGGACCCTGTCCGCCGCGGTCAGGCCGTAGCGCCCGGCGAGCGCACCGGTCTGCCGGGCGAGGCCCGCGTGACCGACGGCGACCGGCTTGGGCCTGCCGGTCGAGCCGGAGGTGAACAGGACGTAGGCGAGCGATTCCGGCGGGACGGCGACCGGGTCGGGGCCGGCTTCCCGGCCCCCGGCGTCGGGGGCGTCACCGCGGGCCCCCGCCCAGAACAGTTCCACCCCGCAGCGGTCGTGCAGGCGGGCCGCGGCGGCGTGGCCGGTGACCACCGCGTGCCGGGTGCCCGCGGCAGCCAACAGGGCACGCAGCCGCTCCTCGGGGGCCGCGGGATCGACGAGTAGCGGGGCGGCGCCGGCGTACCAGACGCCCAGAAGTGCGACGGCCCAGTCGGCGCCCCGGCCGACCCCGACGAGCACGGTGTCCTCCAGGCC
>NZ_JBHXLV010000388.1:0-2364 GCF_042721685.1 Streptomyces sp. NPDC058459
GGCCCGGAGGGAATGTCCTCCGGGCCCGGCCCCTTCGTCGTCCCGGTGTGCTCAGAGGCGGACGGTCTTCACCGCGAACTGGCCGGTCAGGGTGAAGTAGGGCCGCAGCTCGGTCTCCCGGCGGCGGACCTCCGGCTTCGGTAGCGGGGCCGGCTTCAGCACCCGCTTGGCCTCGCGGAGGGCGCGCTCGCCCAGGGAGAAGGACCGCGCCTGGAGGGCGCCGGCCACTGCCTCCTCGGTGACGAGCACGGGCCTGGGCAGCACGAACACGTCGATCGGGCTGAGCACGTCGGTGGCCAGCTTCGCCAGCGCCACCCGCTCGGCGCCGGCTGCCGGGCGCACGAGGAAGTCCCACACGATCTCCGAGCCCGTGCCGCCGGTGTGCTCCTCGGCCAGGGCCGCGCAGTCCACGACGGCGGTGACGGTGCCGTCCCCGGCGTCCTGGAGCGGGAAGGCCAGCACGCGCTTCTTGTTGCGCCGGTGCACCGCCTCCAGCACCGCGTCCTCGCCGACGGCCGCGCCCCACAGGGCCGCCCGCACCCGCAGGGTCCGCTCGTCGACCTCGATGTCTCCGGCCTCGGCGTGCGTCGCACGCAGCACGCTGCGCACCCGCAGCCGGCCGTCCTGGTCCCGGTACGGCAGCAGCAGCGCGAGCGTCGGGCCCTCGGTGCGGGGGAGTCGGACCGCGAGGAGGTCCCGCGTGTCGCAGCCGAAGCCGTCGGCGGACAGCGGCACCTCGGCGCCGGCCGGGGTGGCCAGGGCCAACTGCCAGGTGCCCTGCGGGAGTCCGCCGTCCCAGGGCACGAGCGCCTCGCCGCCGGGGGTCAGCGGGAACCGGCGCTCCTCGGGAGCCTTTCCCTCCCTGCGCAGCAGCAGCTCCGCACCCTCGGCGCTCGCGGGCAGCGGGCCGACCGCGATGTGCAGGCTCCCCTGGTCGTCGGCCCGTACGGTGGCGTCACGGGGCAGTTCCCTGCGGGCGTGCGCCCGCGCGAGGATCTCCTCGAACCGCTCGCGGCTCGCCGTCTCCTGGAACCGCTCCGCGCCGCGCGTCGCGGCCTCGGCCATCTTCCGCCGCAGCTCGTCGTCCCGCACCAGCCGCAGCACGGCAGCGGCCAGGGCGTCCACGTCGCCGCACGGCACGATCAGGCCGTCCACGCCGTCGGTGAGGACGTTGCGCGGGCCGTGGTCGGCGTCGGTGCTGACGACCGGCAGCCCCGCCGCCATGGCCTCCACGAGGACGTTGCCGAACGCCTCCCGCTTGGAGGGCAGCGCGAACAGGGAGCCCTTGCCGAACTCGGGCGTCACCGGCGCGGCCGGACCCATCAGCAACACATGGCTGGACAGCCCGAGTTCATGGATACGGGTCCGCAGCCGGGCCTTCTCGGCGCCGCTGCCGTAGATCCGCAGCGTCCAGTCCGGGGCCTCGGCGTGTACCCGCGCGAACGCCTCGACGAGCAGCAGGTGGTTCTTGGTGTCGGTGAGATGACCGGCGGAGACGACGACCTTGCTGGTGCCGCGCGAGCGGACCGGCGCGGCCGGCACGCAGTTGGGCATCACCGCGAGCCGGTCGCGGACGCCGGGCACCTGCCCGGCGATGCTGTCGGTCTCCTCGGGGGTGAGCGCGGTCAGCGCGTCCAGGTGGAGGTAGGCCGGGAACAGCTTCTTCTTCATGTCGTCGGCGTAGATGAGCGGCATCGAGTGCTCCTGGGCGACCCGCAGATAGCTCCCCTGGGCGTGCGCCAGAAGCACGGTGATGCGCGGGTTGGAGCTGACCACCACGTCGGCGTCGGTGGTGGCGAGGTACTCCAGCAGCCGCAGCTCGGCCAGCCGGCTGACCACCGGCTTCTTGACCCCGGTGTTCGGCGGGTAGACCAGCGTGAACCGGTCGGCCAGCGGATCGTCCACGTCCGAGACGGGCGAGTACGGGCGCAGGTCGGTCAGTGCCCGCACCGACACCCGCGGGTCCAGCGGGAAGTACGACTCGTCACGGACCTTCCGCAGCGCGACGATCTCGACCTCGTGCCTCTCGGCGAGCGCCCCCGCGAGGTTCTGGGTCGCGCTCACCACCCCGCCCATGTGGCAGACGTCGCGGATCAGGAATGCGATCTTCACTGTGTGTTCTTCCCCCAGGGCGCGTGAGCGCCTCCCATGTTCCAAGTCGGATGACTAGACGGAGAGAAGCGGTAAAAGGTTACTGGCCAAGAGATCATATGTCGGCCACTCTCCCTCACTATGAGTGAGGCGAAGGTCGGGGGCGGGGGGCCCGCAACCCCCGGACACGGGGGGTTGGGGGGGGCCCCGGCGCGGCCCCCGGGGGGGGAAACGCGGGCGCATAAAGGGGCGAAGGGGGGGGAAAGCGCGGGG
>NZ_JBHXLV010000389.1:0-2338 GCF_042721685.1 Streptomyces sp. NPDC058459
CGGGCGGGCCCCTTTGTCACCCGGGGGCACGGCACCACGCCTGTCAGATGTCCCGGAACTCCTATACAGCGCATCTGACCTGCGTAAACGGATCCTTCGAAGATCATCTTGCACGGTTGTGGCACAAGCCGACCAGTGTAGGAGTCATGCGGCCCTCGTGTAGGCGCTCCGGACCGCGATACGGATCTTGGAACCGGCCCCCACGGCCCGGTGCACGTACTTACGCAGAGTGAACGCAGGATCGGCGTGTCCGAGCCGATCCGCGAGTGTGTACACGTCTACCCCGCCGTGGATCATCATCGTCGCGTACAGGTGTCGGAGGGCGTGCATCATCACGTCGCGAGACTTCTCCCAGCGCCGTCCCTGCGCGTCGGGGTCAAGGGGCTTGATGATGCCGGCTGCCGCCAGAGCAGGCTTCCATCGGTAGGAGTTGAACCAGTTCGACTGGATGGCGGTCTTCTCTCGGGTGTAGAAGATCAGTTTCACCGTGACCGGGTCGCTACCTTTGCTGCCCCACGGTCGGGTCACCTCGACGGGCGGATATTTCTCCATGTGCTCACGCAGGGGGATGGCCACGTCGTCGGTCAGCTCGACCCACCGGTCCTTCGGGTCCTCGTCGTTCCCGCCCTTGGGCAGGGCATATGCCAGAAACGAGCCGTCGTGGACTACTTGCCTTTGCACGTGCACCATCGGGCCGTCCGGATGGGCCCAGTCGATGTCGTCTGGTGACAGGCCGAATATTTCTCCTTGACGAAGGCCCAGGCCTCGACCGCAGTCGACGAGCGCCTTGTAGCGGTCGGGAAGTTCGGCGCGGATCTTGTCGGTGTCCTCCCACGTCAGGGTCAGCTCTGCCCGGCCGCCATCTCCTCGCTTCGGCTTGGCGTCCTGCACCGATTTGGCGAGGCATGGATTCTTCGGTATCAGGCTGTCGTCCACGGCCAGGTCAAAGACAGCCCGAAGATTGTCGAAGACCAGGCGCAGCGTGGAACTTTCGAGCAGCCGACGACGATCGTGCAGCCAGTCCAGCAAAGACGACGCGTTCACGTCCTTTACGCGCATCTTCCCAACTGCGGTAGGAATGATGTGCAGGTGAACCCGCTCCCTGTGGCGTCGGTATGTGCGCGGATTCTTATGTTCGTGCCCCTTGAGCCACGTCAGGGCGAGTTCACCGACCCTGACCTCTCCGGCGCGAGGGTTGATATATGACCCGTCGTCCACTCCGGACCGCATTTTGGTCTCGTGCCTGCGGGCTTCGGCCTCGGTGCGGAACAACTCCGTCTGCTGGACATCTTCCTGGTTACGCCAGCGAGCCTGCCACCGCTTCCCGGCCCCGTGATCCCTCGTCGGAACCTTGCCGTGTTCCCTGCAGGTCGACTCTCCGGCTTTCGGGCGTGACTTGTGCCAGCGGTCGTATGGCATGGACGCAACTCCTAGTTTTCAGCAGGCCTTGAAGTTTCTTTGTGGGGTCTCTCGTGTCAGGGTCGTAATCGACGGCGAGATCGTGTTCCCGTTCATCGCACCCTGGGTGAATGGGATGTTGATCCAGACAAGCTGAAAATGTCAAACGCATTCTTGGGATCTTCGCGGCAAAGGGGTACGGGGCGGTAGGGAAGATCT
Source organism: Streptomyces sp. NPDC058459 (assembly GCF_042721685.1). Taxonomy (NCBI): domain Bacteria; kingdom Bacillati; phylum Actinomycetota; class Actinomycetes; order Kitasatosporales; family Streptomycetaceae; genus Streptomyces; species Streptomyces sp. NPDC058459. The sequence goes on from NZ_JBHXLV010000389.1 coordinate 1,618, forward strand.
CACCTAGACGAATCCTCGCTGAGGCGTCGGCGAGGGTTCGACGAGCCCTCGCCGAGGATTCGCTGGCTTCTTTCGAAAGTTCGGAAGAGTTGTAGGAGTTTCGCCGCACACTCTTCTATTTGGTCCGGCTGGAATTTCATGTCAATGTTCCGTGGGTCACCGGAGCGGACTACCGCTCACGTGGCTCTTTCCTGCCCCGTTCTGAGCCGTTCTGGAGTACCCATGCGTCGAACCACTGCCCGTGCGGCAGAAACCGCCAGTGGCGCGGGGGGCTGGTGTCCATTGATGAGTGCTGAGGAACTGGCCGACTTCCTGGGCATACCGCTGAACACGGTCTACATATGGAATCACCGACACCAGGGTCCGCGAGCCCACAAGGTCGGCCGCTATTTGCGCTACCGCTGGCCGGAGGTGGAGGCATGGCTGGAAGCTCAGGCGGTCTGATTGGCCGAGTACGCCAGGTGTATTCGTGCCGGCAGGGCGACAGAACCCGGCGTAACATTCGAGTATCGTTCCCGTCCGACATAAGCCCAGTTCAGAGCATGTGCGGCAAGCCAAGATTGGCAGGCCGGGTCGAATCCGGGTCGAATTTCGCCGTGCGAGCGCAGAGCGACGTTCGCCGCCTGAGGCGCCGAACGAAGAAAGTGTTGTGACCAGCGGAAAAGCATCCGGCAGCCCGGCCACACCGGCCATATGGAAAAATAGTGCCAGGTGGTCGGGG
>NZ_JBHXLV010000390.1:0-2304 GCF_042721685.1 Streptomyces sp. NPDC058459
GTCCGGCAGGCCGGGTGGCGGGCCTGCCGGACTGCTGGTCAGCGGCGCGGCGGGCGGCTGCGCGGGTCCGGGGCGGCGGGCTGAGTCGCTGCCGGAGGTCCGGTCCGAACGCCGGTCCGGTTAGCCGCAGACTTGGCGCGGCTGGTGCCGGCCTGCGGGCGCCGAGCGGCTTCGTCCGGGTGGGCGGGGAGCTGGGCGAGGCGTCGCAGTCGCCAGACCAGGACGTCGTTCACGTCCTCGGCCGTGTCGAGTTCGCGCATGGCGATGGCCTCCTGCAGGAGGGCCTTCGGGTCGTGGCCTGCCTGCTCGGCCTGCGCCAGGGTGGCGGCTAGGGCGTCGATCTTCGTGTTCGTGTCGGCTCGGGTGCTGTTCTCGGGTAGGGCGGCACAGATGGTGGTCTCGTAGGTGCGGCGCTGGGCTTCGGGCAGGGCTCGACCTTGTTCGCGCAGGGCCTGCATGGGTGCGTCGGCGGCCTGGCCGTAGGCGGCGCGCAGGTGCTCGGCGGTCCGACGGGAGGCTTCGGCCTGTTGGGCGTGACCGTGTGCGGAGTGCCAGCGAGCTGCGGCCAACGCCACCAGGACCAGGGTGGAGACGAGCATGGCGGTGGTGCCGCCGTCCTCGCCTCGGCCGAGCGCGCCGCCGGCCTGGATGATGCCCCGGGCCGCCGAGCGGATCGCCCGGATGTCGGCGCGTTCGGCCCGGACGTGGCTGCGTGTGGCGCGTTCGAAGGAGCGAGCGGCGGCACCAAGCTCGGCGCGGGTGACGGCCGGAGAGGTCTGGGCAATCGCGTCCAGGAGTTCGCCGACTCCGACGAGTTGGGCTGCGGCATCGTCGTCGTCGCTGTCCAGGAGAGTCGCGGCACGTTCGGCGATCCCGGTCGCGGTGCGTCGCCCCCGTGCAGGCCGCGACCAGTCCGATCGGCCGCTGTCGGCTTCCGGCGTTGCAACCGCGTCGGCGGTTCCGTGGGCAAGGCGGCGCTGAATCTTCGGATAAGAAAGGTCGGGGGCCAGGGTCGAGCCCGCGAACCAGACCGGTTCGCGATCGCGGTTGCGGTCGCCGGGCAGTGCGACGGTGTAGCCGAGGACGTCCCCGGAGGGGGTGTGCCGGAGCTTGACGCGCAGGCCCGCCTCTCGAAGGCGGGTGAAGAACTCGGCTTCGCTGGCAGCTCCGGCGACGGCCTGGCGGACGGCTTCGCGCAGTGTCTCGCGCGGTGTCTCGGGCCGGCCGGTGCGCTCGGCTTTGAAGCGCTCGGCGCTGGTGGGCGTCTTGGCTCCGGTACCGTCGCCAGGCTTGAGCTGGCGCAGGCCCATCTCCTGTTCGATTCGGCGGCACTCGGCCTGGGCCTTCTTGAAGTCGTAGTTCATCCTCGGTCGGCGCAGGTCGCCTCAGACCATGGTGGCCAGGATGTGGATGTGGTCGTCTGCGTGGCGCACCGCTACCCAACGGCAGCCGTCCGGGTCGCCGTCGGGGGCGAGGTTGACGGCTTGGACCAGGCGGCGGGCGACGGTGTTCCACTCGATGTCGGTCAGCGTCCGGTCGCCGGGGTCGGTGCGTACCGAGCAGTGCCAGACGTGCTCGGCCGGTGCCTTGGTGCCGGCCTGCTTGACCCGCAGGTCCAAGGCTGCGGCGAGCCGGGCCAGCGCAACCTTCGGGTCGGGATCCGGGCTGGTGTCGCGGCCAGGGTCGGGGGCGAAGCTGTCCCAACTGCCGACGAGGTGGGGGTCGGTGTGCTCGTCGCGTTTTCCCGGGCTGTACAGGTAGACGAGCAAGCCGTGGGTACGCGAGCCGCGTCGGATCTTGGGGACCATCACAGGCGCTTCTTCACCAGAGTGTCAGCCGCGTCGTCTACGCGGGCCAGGACGCGGGTCAAGGTCGTGAGGGCGTGGTCGAGTTCGCCGGGGCGGGGCTGTCCTCCGGCGTTGTAGACGAAGGCGATCTGGTTGATGTTGTTGCCGACACGGGAGATGGCAGTGCGCAGGGCGGCCAGCTCGTCGATGGCGGCGTCGAGCTGTTCGTTGGTGTGCATGGTGGTCGAACCGCGGGCGACGGCGAGGCCTGCAGCAGCGAGGAAACGGGCGACGGTGACGGCGCGCTGCTTGGCGGCGGCGGTGATCTCGGTCTTCTCGGTGTCGGACAGGCGCGTGGTCGTCTTGTGGGTGCGCTGGATCGGGTTGCGGGTGCGTCGGCGCGGCTTGCGGTCGGGGAACGCAGGTTGGCTCGGGCTCTGCTGCTCGCGCGGGGCGTGGTCGTCTGCTTCTCCCCCTGCGACCGGCGCCCCCTGGTGCCGGGAGTCAGGCTGGTCCC
>NZ_JBHXLV010000391.1:0-2277 GCF_042721685.1 Streptomyces sp. NPDC058459
GGAACGGGGCGCCCCTGTCCGAGCAGGGGCGCCCCGTTCCGTCGTGAGCGGACTCAGAAGAACTTCCGTCGTGAGCGGGCTCAGAAGAACACCGAACACCGCTGCACCAGCAGCTTGTACAGCGTGTGCTGGATCTGCTCGCGGACCTGGTCGGTGAGGTTGAACATCAGCATCGGGTCCTCGGCCGCCTCCGGCGGATACCCGTCCGTGGGGATCGGCTCACCGAACTGGATGGTCCACTTCGTCGGCAGCGGGATCGCCCCGAGCGGCCCGAGCCAGGGGAAGGTCGGCGTCAGCGGGAAGTACGGGAAACCCAGCAGCCGCGCCAGCGTCTTGGCGTTGCCGATCATCGGGTAGATCTCCTCGGCGCCGACGATCGAGCACGGGATGATCGGCACCCCCTGCCGGAGCGCGGTGGAGACGAACCCGCCCCGGCCGAACCGCTGGAGCTTGTACCGCTCCCCGAACGGCTTGCCGATCCCCTTGAACCCCTCCGGCATCACCCCGACCAGCTCACCCTGGCCGAGCAGCCGTTCGGCGTCCTCGGTGCAAGCGAGGGTGTGACCGAGCTTGCGGGCCAGCTCGTTGACGACCGGCAGCACGAACACCAGGTCGGCCGCGAGCAGCCGCAGATGCCGGCCGGCCGGGTGCCGGTCGTGCACGGCGACCTGCATCATCAGCCCGTCCAGCGGCAGCGTCCCGGAGTGGTTGGCGACGATGAGCGCACCGCCCTCGGCCGGGACGTTCTCGATGCCCTTGACCTCGACCCGGAAGTAGTTCTCGTACACCGGGCGCAGCAGGGACATCAGGACCTGGTCGGTCAGCTCCTCGTCGTACCCGAAGTCGTCGACGTCGTAGTCCCCGGTGAGCCTGCGGCGCAGGAAGGCGAGGCCGCGCGCGACCCGTCGCTCCAAGGCGTCGGCTTCCCGGGTGCGCTCGACGGCCGGGGCTCCCTCGTCGCGGGCGCCGCCTCCGGTGGGCAGCGGCTGGACCGCGCCGGGCCGGCCGCCCGTGCTCCGGCGGCGCTGCTGCCGCTGCCCCGCGCCCGCGCGGGACCGGTCGTCGTCGAACGGAATGACCTTGGCGTCCGCCATCGTTGCCGCTCTCCTCAGTTGGCGCCGGGCTGCGGGACACGGGAGCCGCTCCCGGCGGTCAGCACGGCGACCCGGTCGACGGCCTCCGCGAGGGTCCCCGGCGGCAGCAGCCCCGGACCCTGTCCGCGCGCGAAGTCCGCGAACGTCTCCGCCGTCGTGTACGTGGGCGCGAACCCGAGGGTGTCGCGCATCTGGCCGGTCTCGACCACCCGGCCGTGGGTCAGCAGCCGGAGCTGCTCGGGTGAGAAGTCCGTCATACCGAGCGTACGTACCAGCGACCCGGCCCAGGTGACCGCGGGCAGCGGCAGCGGCACGGTGGGCCGGCCGAGCCGTCGGGAGCACTGCGACAGCAGCAGCACCCCGTCACCGGCGATGTTGAAGGTGCCGCTGTTCAGGGTGCCCCGGCGCGGCGCGTGCGAGGCGATCCGCAGCACCTCGATCACATCGTCCTCGTGCACGAACTGCAGCCGGGGGTCGTAGCCGAACACGGTCGGCAGCACGGGCAGCGCGAAGTAGGAGGCGAGCGGGGTGTCCGCGGTGGGGCCGAGGATGTTGGCGAACCGCAGCACGCACACCGCGACGTCGGGGCGGCGCCGGGCGAACCCGCGTACGTACCCCTCGACCTCGACGGCGTCCTTGGCGAAGCCGCCGCTGGGCAGCGCCTTGGCCGGGGTGGTCTCGGTGAAGACGGCCGGGTCGCGCGGGGCGGAGCCGTAGACGTTGGTGCTGGACTTCACCACCAGCCGCTTGACCGAGGGCGACTTCTGGCACGCGCCGAGCAGCTGCATGGTGCCGATGACGTTGGTCTCCTTGACCGTGGCCCGGCTGCCGCCACCGAGCGCCATGCCGGTCACGTCCAAATGGACGACCGTGTCGGCGCCGGTCTCCGCGAGCACGCGGGCGACGGTCGGCTGGCGGATGTCGGCCTGGATGAACTCCGCGCCTCCCAGGTCGTGCGCGGGCGGTACGGCGTCCAGGGCGATCACCCGGTCGACCTCCGGGTCCCGCTGGACGCGCCGCACGAACCGGCCGCCGAGCTGCCGGGCGACTCCGGTGACGAGCACGACCTTTCCCAAGACCAGCGCCTCTCTTCCGCGTCCACGACCGCGTTCCCCGTGTGCGGCCAACCTATCGGTTCGGGGTCACGGTGAGGCCCCCCGGACATGCCGGTGGCCCCCCGTCC
>NZ_JBHXLV010000392.1:0-2202 GCF_042721685.1 Streptomyces sp. NPDC058459
CTCCAGCACGACCGGCTCAATCAGGTCCGTCAATTGCGTGCGGGCGGCCTCGACGTCGGCCTCCAACGCCGCGCGGACGTGGTCGGTGACGGCGGTGATGTCGCCCGGGTCGGTCAGATCGGCTGACCAGGTCGCAGCGACCAGTCCGGCCTCCACGATCAGCGCCTCAGTCCGGCGCTGATAGTCGCATGCCTCGCACAACCCGGCCGCCCGCTCCTGCCCGCAGTCCTTGCACGGCAGCGCCTGGCGCACCGCGTCGGTGGCCGCCGCGGCCGCCCGTTCACGCTCTACCCGCTCCTGGGCAGCCGCACGAGCGACATCGCGGCGCGCCTCCTCGGCGGCAGCCTGTTTCCGCCGCCGCTCGAAGTCCTCCGCCTCGCCAGCGACATGCTCACGGATCCGGTCCTCGAAGACCTGGCGGCGCTCGCCCGAGCTGACGGTTGGGCATGGCGGGCGATGGTGGAGCCACATTGGAAGTGGCCGGAACCCACGTCCTTTTCGACCTCACCGACCCGCTGCCATCCTCTGCTGTCGATGGGATGTGGGTCGAGATCAGCGTGGAGCGGAATTGCGTCAGTTCGTGGCCCTACCTGCTGTGATTCATAGGAGCCGGCCCTGCGGCCGTTCAGCTGTCGCGCCAGTTGTGGGTTGATTCGCGGGTGAGCCTGCGGCTCACCAGGTCGACTTCGGGCACACGGTGAGCCCGCCCGAGTGGGCGTCGAAGGCGATCGCCGCGACGTGTCCGGCCAGTTCCGGGGCGATGGCTGCCCACCGTTCGCACAGCGTGGTACCGACGGCCTGGAACTTCCAGCCCCGCCTTAGCCGAGCCGGGCATCCGGACACCGAGGACACCGAGGTCGGTGAGCAGCGCGTCGGCACGCTCGTGGTGCCCTGCCCGGGCCAGGTGCGTGACCAGGTCGGCGACCGCAGCCTCGGGGAGAACGCCGTACGGCAGCGCGTCCACGATGAGGGTGCCGTGCCCGGCAGTGAGCCAGGCGAGGACAGATCGGGAGGTGAGCACCGGCCCACGATCGTCCCGATTACCCCGGCGCCCGGTGCCGGGGTTCCGGTCGGGCAGCTGGTGCAGGGCCGGCCCGAGGTCGGTGACGACGCCGGGGTCAATGTGGCGGCCGCCGGCGACCAGCAGCGCCGGTCCAGTGGGCAGGTGGCCGTCCAGCAGCTCCGTGTACTCGGCGCGCAGGCGGTTCGTCACCGCCCAAAGCGGCTCGATGGTGATGGATCCGTTCGGCCTGGTCCGCACCGCGACCTGAGTGCCTTGGGCGATGCCGGTAGCGCGCTGGGCCTGGGCGGCAGGATCAGACGTCCGCGCTGTCCGATGCGGGCAGTGGTGACGACGGTCTGGGATGATTCCATGCCGCGGCACCGTACGATCTCGGAGGGTGCGCTGGAGCACATCGCGAACAAGCACCTGTGGGGCGGCGAGTACCACGCGAAGGGTGAGATGCAGAACGTGTTCGCGCAGGAGATCGACGCCGGCAAGCTCAATAAGTTCATCGAGGAGACGGCCCAGTTCGGCGAGGAGGTCCCGCAGGGCATCGACTATGCCTTCGACGACGTCACGACAGGCGTACAAGGCCAGAACGGCATCCGCCTCTTCGTGGACGAGTTCGGCAATCTCAAGAGCGCGCAGCCCAAGGACGTCTGGCAGTAGGAGAGGAGGAAGATGTGATCACCTTCGCCTTCGAGCCCTGTGCCGAGGACGTCGCCTGGTCGCCCGATTGGCTGGCGGAGAATCGGGAGCGGCCGGATCATCCGGAGCTCACGGGCGCGGACTTCTCGGCGAGCTTCTTCCTGGCGAACGTGCACTGCATCATCCACGGAGTGGACCTGAGTCTGCGCACGCCGGGACTGACCGTGGTCGATGTCGCATTGCTGCTGGAGTACGCGAGGCGACGGCTGAAGACCGCAAGCTGTGTGGCGGTGGAGACGACGCTGACCCAGCACGTGTTCTCCTTCAGCCGCGAAGCGGAAACAGTTACCCTCACGACGAACTACGCCCCCGCGGCGGCGGAACTCACCTGGCTCGAACTGCGACAACTCGCCGACCGAGCCAAGGCCGAGGCGTACCGGCTGATCACCGCCGCCCATCCGGAGCTGCGGGAGAATAAGTGGCTGCGGGAGACGGTGGGGTCCTCGCCGACCGCATGAGACCATCGTGAGGTGGACCACCTCGCCCAGGAC
>NZ_JBHXLV010000393.1:0-2201 GCF_042721685.1 Streptomyces sp. NPDC058459
CCACCCCGCGCGTGGCCGCCTGAGCCCGGCCCCGGGCGGGTCGGCCGACGCGGCCCGCCCGGCCGGGGCCGGGGCCGCTTCGTCGTACCACGCTCCAGGTGTCAGCGTGTCTCCGTGTCGTACGGCGGTGGTGGCCGCAGGGCGCTGTGCCGCTGCCGCCACGCCTTCAGCACATGGGCGCCGAACCGGTCCTCCAGCAGACCGGTGGCGTGCACGCCGAAGGCGATGTCGGCGTCGAGGTGCGGTTCGTCGGCCAGCAGGCCGCCGACCACGTCACGGCGGACGATCTGCTCGTGCACGGCGTCCGCCTCCACGTGCTCGTCGTAGAACCGCTGCGCGGCCGCCCCCGCACCGGCACGGCGCAGGGCGGCCGCCATCCGGCGGGAACCCGGCGACGAGGTCACCTCGACGGTGGCGAAGTGCCCCACCAGGGCGCCCCGCAGCGCGCGGTGCAGCCCGAAGAGGGACATCAGGTTGACCGTGGCCAGCGCGACGGCCGGCGCCCGGTCGAGATAGTGGCCGTAGGTGGTGTCCAGGCCGAGGTCGGTCATCAGGCCGGCGTAGAGCCGCGCGTGGATCTCGTCGGGGCGGCCGGCGCCGAACTCGTCGAACTCGACGGCCACCATGCCCGCCTTGGCCCGGCCGTTCAGCCTCGGGATGACCCAGGCATGCGGGTCGGCCTCCTTCAGGTGGTACAGCGAGCGCAGGGCAGCGTACTCGGTGAGCTGCCACAGCTCGCCGTCACGCTGGAGGTGGTGGCTGACGCTGCTGTCGTCGTGTCCTACGGGCTCGACCAGGAGCGCGTCCAGCGCCTTCCCGGCGCTCGTGCCCGGCGGGACGTCCCGGCGCAGGGCCGCGAGGAACGGCCGCTCCAGCGCGCGGCGCACCGCCAGCAGTCCGGGGTCCCACTCCAGCTCGTCGGGCACGCCCGCGAAGCCCCGGTAGTGCAGCTCGTAGAGCACGTACAGGGCGAGCTGGAGGTCGTCGCCGTACGGGTCGGCGGTGGCCGCTGCCGTGCTGTCCACGGCGGTGTCACCGCTGCTCAGCGCGGCGATGACGGCGCCGGACAGGTCGCCGCGCGGCTGGGGGAGCACAGGCGCGGTCACCGGGTCTCTCCGGCGTTCCTCGTGCGGCGTCGGTGGCTGGTGTCGCACCAGGGGTAGATGCGGCTGCGGCGGCAGGTGCAGAGCGCGACCGTGAAACGCCGCGAGGCGACGACCGTGCCGTCGGGGAGGGTCACCTCGACCGGGCCGGACAGAAGCAGCGGACCGTCGGGGGTGATCGTCACGCTCGTCGCGTCCTCGGTCTCTCGGCCCACGGCTGACCACCGTCCTCACGGCTCGGGTCCTCGCGTCCCCCCACGAGTACCCGCTGAAGGCCGCCGAAACGAGCCGTCCCGGTCAGCGGCGCACGGCGCGGACCACCACCAGCTCCTCCCGGTCGTCGTGCCGGTCGCGCAGCATGCCCCGGCTGTGCAGCCAGGAGCGGCGGGCGCGCAGCACCGGACCGAACGGCACGGTGCCCCGGTCCACCACGACGGCGTCCAGTCCGGCGGCCGAGAGACGGTCCAGGGTCGGCGCGGTGCCGCACAGTTCCGAATGCACGAGGAGCAGGACACCGCCCCGGTTCAGCACCCCGGCCGTGCTGTCGCAGATCCGGTCCACGAAGACCCGCCCGTCCGGCCCGGCGTCCCAGGCGCGGGCCGGACCCCGCCGCGGCGGGCGCGGGGCGGGCGCGGGGACGTAGGGCGGGTTGCTCACCACCAGGTCGTACCGGCGGCCCGGCACCGCGGAGACCAGGTCGCCGCGGCGCACGGTGATGCACTGCCCGGCGAGCCGCGCGTTGCACCAGGCGGTGGCCAGGGCGCGCCGGGAGATGTCGACCGCCGTGACCCGTGCCCCGCGTACGGCTGCCCGCACGGCCAGCGCGCCGCTGCCGGTGCACAGATCGAGGACGTCCGAGTCCGCGCCCAGGTGTTCCTTCTCCATGACCCGGGCGATGAGTTCGGTGTCGTGCTGCGGGGTGTACACGCCCGGCGGTGTCGGCAGGGCTGCGAGGGGTCCCATGTCGGCCTCCTGGACGCCGTGGCGTTCTCGTGCCGTGTCTGAGTGCCCTCGGTCGCGGCGGCCACACATCGGCGCGTCCCGGATGACCGTACGGAGGCGGCTGGTGACGCACGAGCGCGCCACGGCCTGGGTGGC
>NZ_JBHXLV010000394.1:0-2170 GCF_042721685.1 Streptomyces sp. NPDC058459
GACCCGGCCCGTCCGTACGCCTGCTGCACATCCCGTCCGAGTTCGGCGTACCCGTCGTCGCCGCCTTCCTCCAGGACCGGCAGCGGCGCATGGTCGCCTTCGGCAGCGCCTGCCGGGCCGAGCCCGAACTCGCCGCGGAGAAGGCCCTGGTGGAGGCGTACGGGCTGTACTCACTCACCCGGCAGCTCGCCGAACCGGACAGTGAGGTGTGGCAGGCCGTCGCCGCCGGCACGCTGGAGAGCCATGTCTTCCGGCCCTTCCGCGCCGACCGCGGCTACCGGGACGCGTTCCGCGCCGACTACCGCGACCTGACCGACCTCCCCGCCATAGCGCAGCTCTACCTCGACCCGCGCATGCAGGGCCGGCCGCTCGACCGACTGCGCGGACCGGGGCGTATCGCCTTCGCCGACATCCCGGCCGTGGCGGACGCGGACCCGCGCGACGTCTACCTGAGGCGGCTCGCGGCAGCGGGGCTGCCGGCCTACAGCGTCGACCTGACGACCCCCGATGTCGCGGCGGCCGGACTCGCGGTCGTCCGGGTCGTCGTGCCCGGCCTGATCGGCAACGCCCCGCCGGCCTTCCCGTACCTGGGCGGTGAGCGGCTGTACGAGACCCCGGCCCGACTCGGCCTGGTCCCGCGCCCGTTGCACGAGGACGAGCTGTACCCCCACCCCCTGCCGCTGGCCTGACGAGGACCCTTCATGCCGTACCCGCTGCTGACCGACCCCCGTACCGGAATCGTGCGCCGCCTGTCCCGCCGGCCCGTACCGGACCACTTCCCGCAGGGCTTCGAGCTCGTGGCCTCCCCTCTGTGCGACACCACCCGCTTCTGCCCCTGGCCCGCCGACTCCGCGGGCGCCGGCCATGCCTTCGCCGACCCCGACGCGGCCCTGGGCGCCGCGCTCGGCGAGGCAGCGGAGCGGTACTGCGGCAACCTGGTGCCCGACCGGCTCGTCCGCGCCTCCTACACGGAACTGCGCCGGCGCGGCCTGCGGGCGGTCGACCCCGACTCCCTCGCCCTGTACGGCCCGCAGCAGTACGCCGACCCCGCGTTCCCGCTCACCGCCTTCACCCGCGACCTGACGGTGGAGTGGACCGAGGGCACCGACCTGGCCGACGGCGGCGCCGTACTCGTCCCCGCCTCCCTGGTCTGGGTGTCGTACGTATCCGCCGACGTCGAGCCCCGCGGCCCGCGCACCAACCCCGTCATCCAGGCGGGTCTCGCCGCCGGCGCCACGTACGAGGACGCCTGCCTGGGTGCCCTGTGCGAGGTCGTCGAGCGGGACGCCATGACCATCGGCTGGCACGGCAGGGCCGGTCTGCGCGTCATCCGGCCACCGGACTGGCTCGACCGCTTCGCGCGCGGCCCCCACGACCGGCTGACCACCCGGTTCCTCGCCTTCCCCTCCTCCTTCGGACCACGCGTCGCCGGGGCACTGGTCCGCGACACGGTCACCGGCTACCTCACCCTGGGCGTCGCCGCCCGCGCCGACGAGGACGCCGCCTGCCTGAAGGCGTACGGCGAAGCCCTGCAGCTCCAGCTCTTCACCGCCGACTACGACGACCCCACCGGCCCGTACATGCGTGCCGCCGCCGATCCGCGCAGCCCCCTCAAGCCCTGGCGCGCCGCACGCGACTACGGCTACGGCGACGCCTACCGCCGGGACCTTCGCGATGTCGTTGACTACGGCTGCCACCTCCAGCTCTACCTGGACCCCCGCGTCCAGGACGCCTTCGAGCGTGAGCTGCAACGCGCACTCCAAGAAGGCACGGGAGGCGCAGAGGGCGCGGAGGCGGGCCGCGACACGGCGCCGGAGGCCGCCGCGCCCACGCTCGACGCGCTCGTGGCCCGCGTCGGCGCGGCAGGTCACCGGGCGGTCGTCGTCGATGTCACCACCCCCGACGTCCGCGCCGCCGGCCCGCACGTCGTCCGGGTCGTCGTCCCCGGCCTGTACTCCAACACCGCGGCCGGGCTGCCCTTTCTGGGCGGTACGCGGCTCGCCGCCGCCCTGGCCGGAGAACCCCGGCGCGTGCTGCCCCTGCCGCACTGAACCCGCTCACCCCACGCGAAGGGTCCGCCCGTGATCATTCCGCCACCGGCCGCCGCCGACGGCTCACCTCCCGCGCCCGCGCCGGCGCCGCCCGCCCGCCCCGCGCGTCGGGCCGCACG
>NZ_JBHXLV010000395.1:0-2146 GCF_042721685.1 Streptomyces sp. NPDC058459
GCCAGGTGGTGACGGCCTTCATCGCGTACTGGGAGTCCATCCGGACCTCCAGCGGCACGTCGGGGTCGACGGCGGCCAGCAGCCGTTCCAGCGCGGTGAGTTCGGCGATGTTGTTGGTGGCCCGGCCGAGCGGACCCGACTCCCAGCGGGCCGGGGTCCGCTCGTCGTCGCCGGAGACCACCCACGCCCATCCGGCCGGTCCGGGGTTTCCCTTCGAAGCCCCGTCGCACGCGGCCACCACACGTTCACGCATGTGCCCGATCATGCCATGGCCGCGACGGGGCCCGGACCGGCCGGGTCAGGCGTCCTCGAAGTCGGGCGTCTCACCCTCGGTGAAGGTGACGTCGATCACCGAGAAGACGACACCCTGCGGGTCGGTGAGAGCGGCGAACCGGCCGAAGGGGCTGGTCATCGGCCCGAAGCGGAGTACCGCGCCCTTCTCGGCGGCGCGGGCCACGGCTGCGTCGCAGTCGTCCACGGTGAAGTAGACGTTGACGTGTGAGGGGACCTCGGGAGGGAACTCCTCGCCCATGCGCATCCGGCCAAGGACCGGGTCGGCGCCGAGGTCGAAGAGCCGGAAGTCGACGTGCCCGTCCGCCATCTCCTTCATCCGGTAGGGGAAGACGCCGGACAGGAAGGCGTCCGCCTTCTCCGGTGCGCGGGTGAAGACCTCCGCCCAGCAGTAGGCGCCGGGGGTGGCCACCGCCTCGAAGCCCTCGTGGGCGTCGCCCTGCCAGACGCCGAACACGGCACCGCTGGGCTCGCGGGCGATCACCATGGTGCCGAAGTCACTGACCCGCATCGGCTCCGTCAGCACCTCGCCGCCGTTCTCCCGGATCTTCGCCGTGGTCGCGGCGGCGTCCGGCGAGGCGAAGTAGAGACACCACTGCGACCGGTCCTCCCGGCCGGGCACGGTCGGGACGACGGCGGCGACGGCCTTGCCGTCCGCGTACGCCTGGGTGTAGCCGCCGTACTGGGACGACGTCTCGCCGAAGGTCCAGCCGAGGACATCGCCGTAGAACCGCTTGGCGGCCTCCAGGTCGGTGAACATCGCGTCGGCCCAGCAGGGCGTTCCTGCGGGTTGTACGGCCATGGCCGCCCTCTCCTTCTGACGGTTCGTCCCGGTAGGTCACGCCAGCCACCCGGTGGGCGGCGCGCTCGGGGACGGTGTGCGGTCCGGTGATCCGGTTTTCTCGGTCGACAGCGGGGACGTGGCGGGCCTTGGATGAGGCCGGTGAGTACTCAGAAGATGCGCGCGGGTGAGATCGGCATCAACGCGGGGCTAGTGGGCCGCCTGGTGGCACGGCGGTTCCCGGCCTGGGCGGGTCTGCCGGTGACCCGGCTGACGTCGTCCGGCACGGAGAACGCGATGTTCCGCCTGGGTCCGGAGCTGGTGGTACGGCTCCCCCGCCATCCGGGCGCGGTCGCGGACGTGACGCACGAGCGGGACTGGCTGCCCCGGCTGGCCCCCGGCCTGCCGGTGGCCGTGCCCGAGCCGGTGGGGTCCGGGGAGCCGGACGACGGTTTTCCCTGGCCCTGGTCGGTCTACCGCTGGCTGGAGGGCGCCAACCCGGTCGCGGGCGCCGTGAAGCAGCCGGAGCGACTGGCCAAGGAGCTGGGGACGTTCGTGGCCACGCTGCGCCGGAGCGCGGCGGTGGACGCGCCGCCGGGCTACCGGGGCGGCCCGCTGAGCGGCCGGGAGGGCTCGGTCCGCGAGGCGCTGGCTCAGCTCGGGGACCGGCTGGACACCGCCGAGGCGGCAGCCCGGTGGGAGCGGGCGCTGGCCGCCCCCGCGTACACCGGCCCGCCGGTCTGGTCGCACGGCGACCTCTCCCCCGGCAACGTGCTGGTGGGCGGCGGGGGCAGCCTGAGCGCGGTGATCGACTTCGGCTGCGCGGGGGTGGGCGATCCGGCCGTGGACCTGATCGTGGCGTGGAACCTGCTGCCCGCCTCCGCACGGACCGCCTTCCGCGAAGCGGTGGGCGCGGACGACGCCGAGTGGGCGCGCGGCCGGGGCTGGGCGCTGTCCGTCGCCCTGGTCCAGCTCCCCTACTACTGGCGCACCAACCCGGTGCTGGCCCAGAACGCCCGGCACACGATCGGCGAGGTGCTCGCCGAGAGCGCGTGACCGGGCGCAGGTCCCGGT
>NZ_JBHXLV010000396.1:0-2078 GCF_042721685.1 Streptomyces sp. NPDC058459
GCCCGGGACCGCGCGGTGTCATGCCGGGCGGACGCCGAAGGAGACGGCGGTGGCGCTGAGCGGGAAGGCGTCGGGGCGGTTCAGCAGGCCCTCCGGCGCGCCGGGCTCCAGCAGGATGGCGAGCGTCCCGACGTCCTCCGCGTCCGGGGTTTCGCCCACGATGTCCCGCAGCCGGGTCAGATGCGCGTGCAGGTAGCCGCGGACCACGCCGTCCAGCGGAGCAGGCAGGTCCAGCAGCGTGGTGAAGGCGCCGACCCGGGTCAGGCCCGCCCGGCCCGGGTCGTGGACCTGATCCGCGAGGCCGCCCCGGCCTGACGCATTCCCCTGCGGGGACGCTCCGTTCCCCCTGGACGACCCACGGCCGCGTGAACGAAGCCCTCGCCGGGGCCCGGGACCATCGCGTCGCCCCTCGGGGACGCGGGATGGCCTCGCCCTGTGGGTGCCGGAGCCCCGGCCCGGTGTTCAGCCGCCGACAGGGACAAACGACTGCCCCCGGAGGCGGGCTGACGCTCGGCCATCCGGAACGGCTACTGCCGCTTCTACGCGGTTCCTTGCGCGTCTCCGTCGGCGTCTTGACGCATTTGGTTCAGACCTTTAGATTCCGGCCCGAGGATCGACTGATCCCCCGTCAGCCACATCCGGCGGTTTCCGGCGCGTGCGCGGCACACGCATGAACATCGGGCCCGTACCGCACCCAGCGCCGCACCTCCCCCACACCGCCGCATCTGGGACCCGGCGGACCAGCGCCGCCCCGCTCGTCTCCGGACGGCACCGACAGGCCCCCGGCCGCCCGGCCCTTGCACCTCATCCCCAGCACGAGGAGCGAACGATGGACAGACTCACGACCGGACGTGTGCCGTCCGGACCGCACCGCAGACGGTTCCGCTACGGCCGCGCGACGGTCGGCGCCCTGATCGCCGCCCTGCTCACCGCGTTCTTCACGGTCACTCCCGCGCACGCGGCCGACGGGCAGATCACCGGCCTGGCCGGCAAGTGCGTCGACGTGGCCGCCGCGAACTCTGCCAACGGCACGCCCGTACAGCTCTACGACTGCAACGGCACCAACGCCCAGCGCTGGTCCAACCCCGGTGACGGCACGCTACGCGCGCTCGGCAAGTGTCTGGACGTGGCGGGCGGCAACACCGCCGACGGCACCCCGGTCCAGCTGTGGGACTGCAACGGCACCGCCGCGCAGCAGTGGGCGCTGCCCGCCGCCCGGGACATCGTCAACCCGCAGGCCGACAAGTGCCTGGACGTGACAGGGAACAACTCGGCCAACGGCACCCGGCTCGAGATCTGGACCTGCGGCGGCGGCGCCAACCAGAAGTGGAACGCGCCCGGCGCGGGCGGTGGCGGCGGGGGCAACCCGTCCGGGTTCGTCGTCTCCGAGGCACAGTTCAACCAGATGTTCCCGGGCCGCAACGGCTTCTACACCTACAACGGGCTTGTCCAAGCGCTCAGTTCGTACCCCGCCTTCGCCAACAGCGGCAGTGACACCGTCAAGCGGCAGGAAGCGGCGGCCTTCCTCGCCAACGTCAACCACGAGACGGGCGGGCTGGTCTACGTCGTCGAGCAGAACACCGCCAACTACCCGCACTACTGCGACTGGAGCCAGCCGTACGGCTGCCCGGCGGGCCAGGCCGCCTACTACGGGCGCGGGCCGATCCAGCTCAGCTGGAACTTCAACTACAAGGCGGCCGGTGACGCGCTCGGCATCGACCTGCTGAACAACCCGTGGCTGGTGCAGAACGACTCGGCGGTGGCCTGGCGGACCGGTCTGTGGTTCTGGAACACCTCGACCGGGGCCGGCAGCATGACCTCGCACAACGCGATGGTCAACCAGGCCGGGTTCGGGCAGACCGTCCGCACCATCAACGGCTCGCTGGAGTGCGACGGCCGCAACCCCAGCCAGGTGCAGAGCCGGGTGGACGCCTACCAGCGGTTCACGTCGATCCTGGGCGTCAGCCCCGGCGGCAACCTGTACTGCTGAGGAAACCCCCCACACGACCGCGGGCCGGGAGAATGTTCCCCGGCCCGCGGTCAGCCATGTCGGGCCCTCTCCCCCGACGAACGGCCAC
>NZ_JBHXLV010000397.1:0-2030 GCF_042721685.1 Streptomyces sp. NPDC058459
GGTCCCCCGTCACCGCCACAGCGTCCGGCCGGTGTCTGGATGTGATCGGCCAGAACACGACGTCCGGCGCCGGCGTCAACATCTACGACTGCAACGGTCAGGCCAACCAGGCGTGGACGCTGACCCCGGCCGGTGAGCTGCGCGTCTACGACAACCCGGTGTGCCTGGACGTCGTGGGCCAGAACACCACGCCAGGAGCGAAACTGCAGATCTACCCGTGCAACGGCGGCGCCAACCAGAAGTGGCAGGTCAACGGCAACGGGACGATCACCGGCGTACAGTCCGGGCTCTGTCTGGACGTGGTGGGCGCGGCTACCGCGAACAGCACGCCGGTGGATCTGTGGACCTGCAACGGCGGTGGCAACCAGCAGTGGAAGACCACCGCGGGCGACACACGGCCTCCCACGGTCCCGGGCAGCGCGCGGACGAGCGACCTGCTGTGCGACTCGGTCACGTTCTCCTGGAACGCGGCCACCGACGACACCGGCGTGGCCTTCTACGACGTCTACCACGACGGCCAGCTGATCAAGTCGGTCGGCGGCAGCACCCTGTCGACGAGCCTGACCGTGGTTCCCGGGGTCAGATGGGGGCTGTACGTCAACGCGCGTGACGCCGCCGGGAATGTGTCGCAGGCCAGCTCCACCGTGCCGGTCACCCCGCCGCAGTGCCAGGCCGACACCCAGGCGCCCACCGCGCCCGGCAGCCTGACCGGCACCGTCTCCGGCACCACGGTCACCCTCAAGTGGAGCCCGTCCACCGACAACACCGCGGTCAAGTTCTACGACGTCTACCGGGGCACCACCAAGGCCGGCACCGTCACCGCGAACGGAACGACTCCGCCGGCCACCACCTTCACCGACAGCGGCCTGACCGCGAACACGGCCTACCAGTACTACGTCGTCGCGCGTGACGGGCAGGCCAACACCTCGGCGCACAGCAACACCGTCTCCCTCACCACCGGCGCCGCGTGCGCCAACCCGGTGTGCGCGGTCACCCAGATCGCCACCGACACCGACATCCCGTGGGGCCTGGTCACCCTGCCCGACGGCACCGTGCTGTACAACCGCCGTGACGCCCACGACATCATCCACCTCAACCCCGCGACGGGCGCCAAGAAGACGGTGGGCACCGTGCCGGGCGTCGACGAGACGGACGGCGAGGGCGGTCTGCTGGGCCTGGCGATCTCCGCCACCTACTCCAGTGACCACTGGCTGTACATCATGCACACCTCCCCCACCGACAACCGCATCGTCCGCATCAAGCTGACCGGCGACAAGCTCGATGTCAGCAGCGAGCAGACCTTGCTCAGCGGCATACTGCGCAACAAGTTCCACAACGGCGGACGCCTGCGCTTCGGCCCCGACGGCAAGCTCTACGCCACGACCGGCGACGCCCAGAACGGCGACAACGCCCAGAACAAGAACAGCCTCAACGGCAAGATCCTGCGCCTCAACCCTGATGGCACCGTCCCCGCGGACAACCCCTTCGGCAACTACGTGTGGAGCTACGGCCACCGCAATCCGCAGGGTCTCGCCTTCGACTCCCAGGGACGCCTGTGGGAGCAGGAGTTCGGCAACGCGATCATGGACGAGACCAACCTCGTCACCAAGGGCGGCAACTACGGCTGGCCGGCCTGCGAAGGCACCAGCGGAACCTGCGGCACCGCCGGCTACATCGCGCCCAAGCACACCTATCCCACCGCCGAGGGCTCCTGCTCCGGGATCGCCGTCGTACGCGACGTCCTCTACGTGGCGTGCGAGCGCGGCACCCGCATGTACCGCGAAGTCATCTCCGGCTCCGACCTGACGGCCGTACAGACCTACTTCAACGGCACCTACGGCAGACTGCGCACCGTTGAACCCGCCCCCGACGGCGGCCTGTGGCTGACCACGAGCAACGACGGTGACAAGGACAGCATCCCCGACAACAGCAACGAGAAGATCCTGCACGTCACCCTCGGATGACGTGCACCGGCGGCTCGCGCCCGCTTGTCGCCGCGGTGTCGTCCGGCATCCTCCACGGTGCCGGAC
>NZ_JBHXLV010000398.1:0-2015 GCF_042721685.1 Streptomyces sp. NPDC058459
GGCGTCGACCTCGTCGTCATCAAGGAACTCCTCGGCCACGCCCACATCGGCGTCACCGCCGGCGTCTACGCCCACGTCCGACTCCGCCTCCAACGCCAAGCCATCGACACCCTCGGAGGCTTCCTCGGATCAACCGACGACGCCCCCGACAACCCATCCGTCACAGCCGTCGTCTGCTGACGTTGCCGTCACCGTTGCCGTCAAACAGCCAAAGTGCCCCGCCGGAATCAATCCGGCTGGGCACTTTGTTGATGAAATGCGCGGTCTTTCACGAACCCCTATGAGATCAAGGGGTCGTGGTCGACACCAATTCCCTCATCCGGACAAGGAAAGGAATACCTTCCCTTTCGGCGCGCATCGCAACATCACGGAACAGGAGCTTCTCGTCAGACTCATCAGCACCAGACAGGAGGGCGATGTCCCGCACTTGCTGCCCGTAGTGAGTCATCAACCTGTCCCACGAAACGTCGCCTTCGGCGCCTGGACGTTCGGCCTCGCCTTCCGCCCAAACAGAATCAACCTCAAGAGCGCCAATAACGGCATTGAATGCGCCACTTCGCGATTCTTCGAGGTAGGCGCGCAACGCCAGAGTCGCGGCAGAAATTGACTCCACAGTCAAAGCTTGCGCGAGGCCAAATTCATCAACCGTGTTGATCGACTCAAGGTCTGACTCTGCACTCACGATCGCAGCCTCAAGCCTGGGAGCAAGTTCGATGGCAGAGGCGCCCGGCCTGGCGCGCAGAACTCGCCACGCCCCCACCAGGCCATCGTGAACCAATCCGTATCCTTCCAGCTCAACGTGGGCCTCGCTGTACGCCTGATAGACGGGAAGAGTCCGGTGGGCTGCGGCCAGAGAGAGCACGAAGACTCTCTCCTGGGCCAGCTCGCCACACGCTGCCTCAATCCGGCCAATCTCTTCCTTTGTGAGCATTTGCACCCCTTCCAATGCCGCCACGATCGAGAGTTACCTTACGCCGGGCGGAAGCCAGAGAGCGGTCCTAGGGCTCACAAGTGTCGCACCCTGGTTTGTCAAGAACTGAGAACAAGCAGGACAGAAAGGCCTACTGGCTGCAATCCCACCAGGACTAAGACCTAGGTGCTGAGCTGCATTTACTAGCTTCACTTCAGCATGCGCACCATTACTCATCGACATAGCCAATTCTCCAGCGTCAAGAGACTCGGCCCTTTGGATCAGAGTGAGGTTACTCCTCGCTCCAACAGCAGACAGATCAATGCCTCCACCAACGCCGTCGGCGTGCAACACCCCGGTAGTCCTGTACCGCTGGCCGCCTGACGGAATCAGAGAATGCAAGTCGTCGGCCCTATCGGTCAGATGACCTAGGTCGGCAGCCCCGCCGCCGCAGTTGTGAACCAGGACCGGCGTGGCCCCCGCCAGCACATAGTACGTATGCGCCTGCGTGACCGTCAGGTTGTAGACCGCAGCGTGTGCCGTCCATGCCTCGACCGCGCCGATCTGGACCCAGGTGCCCGAGGACGTCTGGAGCCACTGGCCGGGCTTGAGGTGGCCCGCGTCGATCCACTCCCGCAGGGTCGGAACCCAGAAGGGGTGGCCGGCGGTCGCGGTGACCCTGGTCTTCGTCTTGGCGGAGGAACCGTCGTGGGCCGTGAGGGTGATGCGGACCAGGTCCTTCTGGCCCTTGCCCAGGATCTTCGCCGTGGCCGTCTGGACCGAGGTCCTCCCGGTCATCGGGTCGGTCGCGACGACCCTGTCGCCGACCTTGACCTTCTCGATCGGCTTGGTCGACCCGTCGGCCATCAGGACCTTGGTCCCGGGGACGAAGCTGTTGGACTCACCGCCGACCGCCTCGCAGGCCGCGCCCTGGACCTCCTCCCTGGCGGTGTCCCTGGCCTCCTCCCGGACCTCCTTCGCGGTGTTCTTGACCGCCCGCCGTACCTGCGACGGCCTGGGCCGCGCCTTCGGCTGGGAGCGCGGCTTGGCACGCGGCTTGGGACGTGCCGCCGCCTTCCGGGCCGCCGCCCGACGTGCCGCCGAC
>NZ_JBHXLV010000399.1:0-2014 GCF_042721685.1 Streptomyces sp. NPDC058459
GAAAGTTGAGGTCGAGACACCTCACCGTTCTACCCCAGGGGTCCCAACCCTCCCCGGCCGGGACCACACGAGATCACAACTCCACACAGGCCCTAGCCCGCTCGGTACGACCCTGGTTCACCCGGCCAGGGTGGCCCGCGCGGCGGACAGCGCCTCCTCGGCGTACCCCCGCCCGAACAGCACCGTGTGCACCAGCAGCGGGAAGAGCTGATGCGCCCCGATCCGGTCGCGCCAGCCCTCGGCGAGCGAGTGCGTCTCCTCGTACCCGGTGAGCACCTGTTCCAGCTGGGGGCAGCCGAAGAGGCGCAGCATCGCGAGGTCGGTCTCCCGGTGGCCGCCGTGCGCGGCCGGGTCGATGACATGGACCTCGCCGTCGGCGCCCCACAGGACATTGCCCTGCCACAGGTCGCCGTGCAGCCGCGCGGGCGGCTCGGCGGGCCCGGCGAGCGCGGGCAGCCGCTCGCACACCGCCTCTATCACCCCGGCCTCGCCCGGCCGGACGGTCCCGGCGTCGACCGCGGTACGCAGATACGGCAGCACCCGGTGCTCGGCGTACCAGGAGGGCCAGTCGTCGCCGCGCGTGTTGCGCATCGGCGCGCGGCCGATGTACGCCTCCTCGGGCCCGTCCGGCGGGGCGGCGCCGAACGCGGGGGCGCCGGACGCGTGCAGGGCGGCCAGCGCGCGGCCGAAGCGCACCGCCGCCCCGGGGCCGGGGCTGCCGGCCGGCACCCGCTCGCTGACCAGGGACCACTCGTCGTACCCGAGCACCGCCGGCACGCGCACCGCACCCGCGGCGGCGAGCCAGCGCAGTCCGGCGGCCTCGGCGCGCACCGCGCCGGGACCGTCCCCGCGCTTGACCATCACCGTCGTGCCGTCCTCCAGGGACACCTCGGCGGGCGACACCGCCGCCACCGGGCCGCCCGTGACCCGGCGCCCGGTGAGCCGGGACACCGTCAGCCCTGGATCTTCGAATCGCTCGATCACGGCCTCAGGGTACGACCCGCAAAAGCCCCGCCACGTCGAGAACTTCGCGCTTTGCTACGACGGTTTTCGGCCAAGTTTGCCCGGAATGCCGGGCGATGGCTCCCTCCGTCCTCCGCCGGCCGGGAGGGAGACGCTCGCGGGTCGCCGGAGGGGCGATCGGCTGACCCGTTCGGCGGGGCGTAGCGGCGTGTCACTGCGACAGACGGGTGGCATGCTGACCCGGCTGGACGGCCCGGATGGTGCGCGGAGGCGGTCGGCCCGACGGTGGATCATGTCGGGGCCGGGTCATGTCAGCCGATGAGGAATCAGCTGCCCGGTCACGGCGGAAGGACACCGATATGCGCTCTGCCCGCATTCTTCTCGCCACGGCGGCCGCATCCGCCGCCCTCGCCCTCGCCGCCCCCGCTACCGCGCTCGCGGCGGACGACGGAGGCCGGGACGACTCCTCCTACAACAAGCAGCAGGACAGCGACTCCGGCCGGGACAACGGTTCCGGCTCCAACTCCGGTGACAAGGACTCCGGGGGTAAGGACTCCGGCGGCAGGGACTCCGGCGGTAAGGACTCCGGGGGTAAGGACTCTGGCGGTAAGGACTCCGGGGGCAGGGACTCCGGAGGTAAGGACTCCGGCGGCGGTTCCTACGACTCCGGTGACGGGCCGCGTGGCGGCGTGCACACGGGCGGCGGCGCTCTCGCCGCCGTCGGCAACGACGACGGGAGCTCCGACTCCGGCGGCGACAGCCGCTTCGACCCGGAGAGCTACAAGGACAAGGGCAATGGCGGTGGCGGCAAGGACAGTGGCGGCAAGGACAGTGGTGGCAAGGACAGTGGTGGCAAGGACAGCGGCGGCAAGGAGAGCGGCGGCAGGGGCGACTCCGGCGGCGACGAGCCGCGCGGTGGCATGCACACCGGTGGCGGTGGCCTCGCCGACTCCAGTGACGTGACCATGGCCGGCGCCGCCGTTCTCGCCGCCGGTGCCCTGGGCGCCTACGGGTTGCGCCGCAAGAAGGCCGCCGGGCCGGCGTCCTGACC
>NZ_JBHXLV010000400.1:0-1947 GCF_042721685.1 Streptomyces sp. NPDC058459
GCACCGAGGCGGGCCGGGGACCGTGGGTACGAACGCCTGGGTCAGGCGGTGCAGGAGGTGGTGCTGGTGGTGCTGGAGCAGGTGCTGGTGGAGGAACAGCTCGTGGACGAACCGAGCATGACCTCGCTGGCGTCCGAGTAGTCGGTGATCTCGAAGGTCTCCGACTCCAGGTCCAGGATCTCCTGGGCGAGGGAGGCGAGGTTGTTGTCAGCCATGATGGCTCCTTCCGGGTCAGGTGGCCTGCTGCCGGCCGGGAGGACCCCGTCCGGTGGTGCGCTGAACCTGCCGGAGGAGCGAGCCCCCGGTCACCTCCCTTTCTACGCGCGTCCGGCGCCAACTCCCTTACCGATGGCTGTCACTTCGCTGACACCCCCGTACGACGACCCCCTGGAGTCTGTGCAGTGAGCAGCGAACAGTGCCGTGCGTCCGCGACCGGGGGCGGTGGTGTGCCGCCCGGTCTGGACGCCCTGCTGGCGTCCACCGCCGAGCTGTATCTCGACCTGCACCGGCATCCCGAGCTGTCCGGCGCGGAGGAGCGCACCGCCGCCGCCTTCGCGGACCGGCTGACGGCCGACGGCTTCCAGGTGCTGCGCGGGGTCGGCGGCCACGGGGTCGCCGCCGAACTGGCCAACGGCGACGGCCCGGCCGTGCTGCTGCGCGCCGAACTGGACGCGCTGCCGGTGGCCGAGGAGACCGGCGTCCCGTACGCCAGCACCGCGACCGCGCCGGGCCCCGACGGGCGGCGGGTGCCGGTGATGCACGCCTGCGGGCATGACGCCCATCTGGCGTGCGCGGCCGCCGCCGCCCGCTGGCTCGCCGAGCACCGGGACCGCTGGCGCGGCACCCTGCTGGTCGTCGGGCAGCCCGCCGAGGAGACGCTGAGCGGTGCGCGGGCGATGCTGGAGGACGGCCTGTACGACCGGATCACCGCGCCGGACGTGGTCCTCGCCCAGCACACCGCCGCGTTCCCGGCCGGCATGGTGGCGCACGCCGACGGGCCGCTGCTGGCGGGCAGCGTGACACTGGAGGTGGTCTTCGAGGGGGACGGCGGGCACGCGGCCACCCCTCATCTGACGGCCGATCCGCTGCTCGCCGCGGCCGGCGCGGTGACCCGGCTCTCCGCCGTCGCCGCCCGCGAGAGCGACCCGGCGGAGCGGCTGGTGCTCTCCGCCTCCTCGCTGCGCGCCGGGGACACCGCGGGCTCCGGGAACGTCATGGCCACCCGCGCCGAGCTGCGGGTCACCGTCCGCGCCCTCTCGGAGGCGGCGCTCGTCCGGGGCACCGCGGCGGTGGAGCGGGTGGTGCGCGCGGAGGCCGCCTCGGCCGCGCTGCCGCCCCGGGTCACCGTCAGCGAGCTTGCCCGCTCGGGGGTCACCCGGCCCGACCCCGCTGTCACGGCGGCCGTCCGCGCCGCCCACCAGGGTGCGTTCGGCTCCGCCCGCGTCACCGGCTGGCCGGCCTCAGCGGCGACCGAGGACTTCCCGCTGCTCACCGGCGCGGGGGCCCGGCTGCACGGCCATCCAGGCATCCGGGGCGCCTACTGGATGCTCGGCTCGGTCGGCCCCGCCCAGTGGGCGGCGGCCCCCGGCACCGGACCGGCGGAGAAGTTCCGTAGCCTGCCGAACAACCACTCCCCCCGCTATCTGCCCAGCGTCCGCCTCACCCTGGACACCGGCACGGCCGCGCTGGTGACGGCCGCCCTGGCCCAGCTGGGACCGGCGGCGGGGTGAGCGCCGAGGAGGCGGCCGAGCCGCCGCGTACCGGGCTGAAGGCGATCCCCACCGAGCGGCAGTGGGCGAACCCCGACTGCGGACTGAGGACCCCCGCCCGGCCGGAGACGCGGGCGTCGCTGGAGAACCTGGTGGCGGCGGCCCGTACGGTACGGGGTGAACCGCGTCAGACGCGGCTCCCGTTCGCGAGCGAGTGTTGGCCCCGGCTCCGCGGAGG
>NZ_JBHXLV010000401.1:0-1923 GCF_042721685.1 Streptomyces sp. NPDC058459
GGGCTCCAGGGCGCTCCGCCCGCCGGCCAGCGCCCGTGCCACGGCGGTGCCGTCCGTCCGCCCGGCGAGCCGGTCGTGCAGCCGTCCCGCGAGGGCGCGCAGCGCCTCCGGGGTCCGCGCCGACAGCAGCCACGGCACCGGAGGCTCCTCCAAAGCCCCTGCCGGTGTCTGCGCCACCTCGTCCGGCACGTGCTCCAGGACCACGTGCGCGTTGGTGCCGCTGATGCCGAAGGACGACACGGCGGCGCGCCGGGGCCGGTCGCGCTCCGGCCAGGGCACGGACTCGGTGAGGAGTTCCACCGCGCCCGCCGACCAGTCGACGTGCGGGGACGGCGCGTCGATGTGGAGGCTCCGGGGCAGCACCCCGTGCCGCATCGACATCACCGACTTGATGACACCGGCGACACCGGCGGCCGCCTGGGTGTGACCGATGTTCGACTTCACCGAGCCGAGGAACACCGGGTCGTCGGCGGCCCGCTTGTGGCCGTAGGTGGCCAGCAGCGCCTGCGCCTCGATGGGATCGCCGAGGCGGGTGCCGGTGCCGTGTGCCTCGACGGCGTCCACGTCGGCGGCGGTGAGCCCGGCGGAGGCCAGCGCCTGTCGGATCACCCGCTGCTGGGCGGGTCCGTTGGGGGCGGTGAGGCCGTTGCTGGCGCCGTCCTGGTTGACGGCGGTGCCGCTGACCAGGGCCAGGACCCGGTGGCCGTGGCGGCGGGCGTCCGAGAGCCGCTCGACCAGCAGCAGTCCGGCGCCCTCCGCCCAGCCGGTGCCGTCGGCGGCGGCCGCGAACGGCTTGCAGCGCCCGTCGGGGGCGAGCCCGCGCTGTCGGCTGAACTCGACGAACGTCGCCGGGCTCGCCATCACCGTGACCCCGCCGGCGAGGGCGAGGTCGCACTCGCCGTTGCGGAGCGCCTGCGCGGCGAGATGGAGGGCGACGAGGGACGAGGAGCAGGCGGTGTCGACGGTGACCGCCGGGCCCTCCAGGCCGAAGGTGTACGCCACCCGGCCCGAGGCGACACTGCCCGCGCTGCCGCTGACGAGATAGCCCTCGAAGCCCTCGGGCGCCTCCTCGGCCTGGTGCAGCCGGGCGCCGTAGTCGTTGTACATGACCCCGGCGAACACGCCCGTCCTCGAACCGCGCAGCCCGGCCGGGTCGATCCCGGCCCGCTCGAACGCCTCCCAGGCGGTCTCCAGGAGCAGCCGCTGCTGGGGGTCGGTGGTGAGGGCCTCGCGCGGGCTCATGCCGAAGAACGTCGGATCGAAGTCGGCGGCGCCGTACAGGAAGCCGCCCTCCCGGGCGTACGAGGTCCCCGCCCGGACACCGTCCGGATCGTGCAGCGCGGCGAGGTCCCAGCCCCGGTCGGCGGGGAATCCGGACACGGCGTCCGTCCCGGCGGCCACCAGCCGCCACAGGTCCTCGGGGGAGTCCACCCCGCCGGGGAAGCGGCAGGCCATCGCCACGATCGCGACCGCGTCGTCGCCCGCGCGAGGCCCCACGGCGGCGGCCGGGACCGCCTCCCCGTCCGGGTCCGTGCCGGTCGGCGCAGGGCCGTCCGGCAGCAGCTCCGCCAGGAGCAGCGCGGCCAGCGCGGTCGGCGTCGGGTGGTCGAAGACCAGGGTGGTCGGCAGACGCAGCCCGGTGGCCGTGCCGAGCCTGTTGCGCAGATCCACGGCGGCGAGCGAGTCGAAGCCGAGGTCCGTGAAGGCCCTGCTCGCGGCCACCGCCCCGGCACCGGAGTGCCCCAGGACCGTCGCCGCCGCGGACCGCACCAGCTCCAGCACCTCGCGCTCGGCGTCCGCGCGCGGGAGTTCCGACAGCCGCTCCGCCAGCGCGGCGGGAGCCGCGGCTCCGGCCCATGGCGGCGCGGCGCCGCCCCCGCGGGGGCGGTCGGGCGGCCGCGCCGGGGGGGGCCCCCCCGCCCC
>NZ_JBHXLV010000402.1:0-1873 GCF_042721685.1 Streptomyces sp. NPDC058459
CACCCTCACGGTGTCCGACGGGCCTTCCGTCGTATGCGGGGAACCTACGGCAGCGCCAGCATCCGCTCCAGCGCCAGCTTGGCGAACGCCTCCGTCTCCCGGTCCACCTCGATGCGGTTGACCAGGGTGCCCTCGGCCAGGGACTCCAGGGTCCAGACCAGGTGGGGGAGGTCGATGCGGTTCATGGTGGAGCAGAAGCAGACCGTCTTGTCGAGGAAGACGATCTCCTTGCCCTCGGGCGCGAACCGGTTCGCCAGCCGCCGGACCAGGTTCAGTTCCGTGCCGATCGCCCACTTGGAGCCGGCCGGGGCCGCCTCCAGCGCCTTGATGATGTACTCCGTCGAGCCGACGTAGTCCGCCGCGGCCACGACCTCGTGCCGGCACTCGGGGTGCACCAGGACGTTGACGCCGGGCACCCGCCGGCGCACGTCCTCGACCGACTCCAGGCTGAAGCGGCCGTGCACCGAGCAGTGTCCGCGCCACAGGATCATCTTGGCGTCCCGCAGCTGCTCGGCGGTCAGCCCGCCGTTCGGCTTGTGCGGGTTGTACAGGACGCAGTCCTCCAGGGACATGCCCATGTCGCGGACAGCGGTGTTGCGGCCCAGGTGCTGGTCGGGCAGGAACAGCACCTTCTCGCCCTGCTGGAACGCCCACTCCAGCGCCCGCTCGGCGTTGGAGGAGGTGCAGATGGTGCCGCCGTGCTTGCCGGTGAACGCCTTGATGTCGGCGGAGGAGTTCATGTACGACACCGGCACGACCTGCTCGGCGACGCCCGCCTCGGTCAGCACGTCCCAGCACTCCGCGACCTGCTCCGCCGTGGCCATGTCGGCCATGGAGCAGCCGGCCGCGAGGTCCGGCAGGACGACCTTCTGGTCGTCGGAGGTGAGGATGTCGGCCGACTCGGCCATGAAGTGCACACCGCAGAACACGATGTACTCGGCGTCCGGGCGCGCGGCCGCGTCACGGGCCAGCTTGAACGAGTCGCCCGTGACGTCCGCGAACTGGATGACCTCGTCGCGCTGGTAGTGGTGGCCGAGGACGAAGACCTTGTCCCCGAGCTTCTCCTTGGCCGCACGGGCGCGCGCCACGAGGTCCGGGTCGGAGGGCTCGGGCAGATCGCCGGGGCATTCGACGCCCCGCTCACTCCTCGGGTCGGCCCCGCGGCCGAGCAGCAGCAGGGCGAGCGGAGACGGCTGTACGTCGAGCTGCGGGGTCTGGGCGGTGGTCACGGCACCTACCCTTTCTACTTTTCGTCTAACTGACATTATCTATGATAACCGCTTCATGTCACTTTGACGAAGGCAATAGCGTCCATGTGACGTGAATCCCGGCCTCCCCGGCACCGGTCCGCTGCCCGGTGTCCCGCCCGTGTGCGAGCATGAGAAGCGAAGCGAGAACGCGGCCGGACCGGTCCGCCCCGGGCCGGAATGAAACAGCCCGCGTACCGGTTGCACTGGTCGGAAAGCAGTCTCCGTACAACTTGGGAGAGATGTAGATGTCCGTATCGGACGAGACCAGCACCGTCACCGACGGCATCATCGTGACCGACGCCGCCGCGTCGAAGGTCAAGGCGCTCCTCGACCAGGAAGGCCGGGACGACCTCGCCCTGCGGGTCGCCGTCCAGCCCGGCGGCTGCTCCGGTCTGCGCTACCAGCTCTTCTTCGACGAGCGCTCGCTCGACGGCGACGTCGTGAAGGACTTCGAAGGCGTCAGGGTCGTCACCGACCGCATGAGCGCCCCGTACCTGGGCGGCGCCACGATCGACTTCGTGGACACGATCGAGAAGCAGGGATTCACGATCGACAACCCGAACGCGACGGGCTCCTGCGCCTGCGGCGACTCCTTCAGCTGAGCAGCCCACCCAGCCGTGACA
>NZ_JBHXLV010000403.1:0-1865 GCF_042721685.1 Streptomyces sp. NPDC058459
GCCGTGGTCACCGTCGGCGCGGCCGGGGCGGGGCTGGGTCCGGCCGAGGCGTACGACGTGGTGGTCCGCGTCGGCCACCCCGACTCGGTGTACGACCTCGACCTCTACGGCGGCACCACCGACCCCGACGAGGCCGCCGCCGTACTCGCCGAGGCCCTGGCCGGCGACCTCGCCGACGCGCACCCCGGCTCCGACAGCCGCCGCTCCACCACCGTCCTCGCGCAGTTGCTCGGCCCCTTCCGCGCCGTCCACGACCGCTTCCCCTCCGTCCCCGAGCTGCGCGGGCTCCTCGACGGCGCCCCCGGCCCGATCGCCGCGCTGCGCAAGGCGCTCACCGAGACCGGGCACGCGTCCCTGCTGCGCGAACTCGACGCGCGGGAACGGCAGCAGGCGCACCCCGGTGACGTGGCCGCCGTGCTCGCGGACCGGGTCGCGTTGCTGGACCGGCCCGCGTTCGCCGCCTTCTTCGACACCTCCGGCGCGTCGAGGCCCTTCACCCTGAAGGCCCTCGACCACCCGGTCCGGGTCCGCGTCGACCTGCCCCAGCGCGGCCACGCCGACGCCTCCCGCATCCTGGCCCGGCTGGTCCTCGCCCAGTTCACCGCCGCCGTCACCGCCCGCGAGAACCGGTCCCTCTTCGCCTGCCTGCTGCTGGACGAGGCGGCCGGCGTCGTCACCCCCGAGTCGGTACGCGGCATCCAGCGGCTGCGGTCCGCGAACGCGGGCGTCGTGCTCACCCTGCGCACCCTGGACGACGTACCCCGGCCCCTGCGCGGCCCGCTGCTCGGCGCCACCGGGTGCCGCATGGCGTTCTCCGGGCTCACCCCCTGGGACGGGCAGGACTTCGCCGAGGTGTGGGGCAAGGAGTGGATCGAGACCCGGGACGTCACCGACCGGCAGATCATCGCCGAGACCCCGGCCGGCAAGGCCGTGCACATGCTCCGCCGTGTCATCACCGGCCAGGCGCCCACCGCCCGCGCGGTCACCGTCCGCCAGGTCGAACGGGAACGCTGGTCCGCCTCCGAACTCGCCCACGCCGTCCCCCCGGGCCACGCGGTCCTCTCCCTGACCACGGTCCGGGGCGAACACGCGCCGCCCGTGCTGGTGGACCTGCGGGGCTGAGCGGTCCCGCCCGGGAGCCCGCCACCGTACGGTGAGGCAGAATCAGGGTGGGCCGTTCATACGCGGCGGCCAAGACATCACCGCCTCGGGCGGCGCGGACGCCGCGCCGGCCGTCCCGACCTGAAGGTCCCATGCCGCCCACGCTCGCCTCGCTCGTCCACCACTCCGCGCTGAAGCTCACCGTCCGCGCGGGCGAGGACCGGCTCGACGTGCCCGTGCGCTGGGCGCACGTCAGCGAGCTGGCCGACCCCGTGCCGTACATGGAGGGCGGGGAGCTGCTGCTCATCACCGCGCTCCAGCTGGACGCGGAGGACCCCGACGCGATGCGGCGGTATGTGAAGCGGCTGGCCGGCGCGGGCGTCGTCGGCCTCGGCTTCGCGGTCGGCGTCAACTACGACGACATCCCCGAGGCGCTGGTCCAGGCCGCCCGGCGGGAGGGGCTGCCCCTGCTGGAGGTGCCCCGGCGCACCCCGTTCCTCGCCATCAGCAAGGCCGTCTCCGCCGCCATCGCCGCCGACCAGTACCGCGCCGTGACCGCGGGCTTCGCCGCCCAGCGCGAGCTGACCCGGCAGGCGCTGACCACCGGCCCCGAGGGCCTGCTCGCCGCGCTCGCCGCCCAGGTCGACGGCTGGGCAGCGCTGTACGACGCGTCCGGCGCCGTCGTCGCCGCCGCACCCGAGTGGGCAGGACGCCGGGCCGCCCGGCTCACCGCCGAGGTGGAGCGCCTGCGGGAACGCCCCGCC
>NZ_JBHXLV010000404.1:0-1809 GCF_042721685.1 Streptomyces sp. NPDC058459
TCAGAGCGCATACAGGGGAACACACCCGTTCTCATCTATCTGCACCCAAGCAGCTCACAGAGCTACTCAGAACGCACTCTCGATGAGAAGGCACACCACGGAGCCCAAGGGCGGCGAGGCCGACATCACTGCTGAGCGCCTGTGGATCCCCGTTGCGCTGCTGCAGGCAGCAGCCGCAATCAGCCCGCTCCTCTTGGGCGATCCCATGAAGTCGACCATCGACAAGGCGATGAACGACCTCGGCCTGCCACACACGCTGCTGAATCTCCAGCGCACTAAGTCGTTGCTGTAGTTGGCATCGCAGACCGGCCCGGCCAGGGGGCAGCAGGGGGCGGGGCGGGCGTTCGAAGACCGACACGCACCTCAGTGCGATGCCGTGGGCCCTGTGTCGCTTGGGGTTAGGCGTCGGCGGTCTCCAGTGCGTACAGCTCGTATGGGACGGTTCCGACCCCGGTGTCCCGGTCGGCCGTGCCGACGCGGGCGAACCCGGCTTTGATCAGGACGCGGCCGGACGCGGGGTTGTCGGGGTGGTGCATGGCCTCCAACCGGTTGAGGCCGGCGGTGGTGAAGGCGACGGAGACGACCTGCTGGGCGGCCTGGGTGGCGTAGCCGTTGCCCCAGCTGTCTTCCCGGAGGATGTAGCTGATGGTGCCCATGACCGGGGTGCGACGGCGCAGGGAGATCAGGCCGATCAGGTCGTCCTCCTGGAGGATGCCCCAGCTCCACTGCGCGCGCGGGGTTTCGGCGGCTCGGACGAGGGCCGCGCGGATCTTGTGGTGGGCCTGGTCGAGGGTGAGGGGCTTGCCGGTGGTGTGCCGGATGGAGGTGCCGCTGTAGATGCGGGTGAGGGCGGGGGCGTCATCGAGGGCCAGGGCGCGCAGGGTCACCATGCGGCGGTCAGCTCCTTCGCGGTGAGCCGGTCGGCGGGGTCGGGGGCCAGGCACGCGGTGATGGCGTCCTCGAACCCGGGGAAGGACCACGGCTGGACGTCGCGCAGCGCGGTGGTGGTGCCCCGAGCGATGGCGGCCAGCTTTTCCAGTCGGTCGAGGTCGTCGTCGTAGGCGACGGGGCGCTGGCCGGTCCAGCACCAGAACAGGGTGGCGCCCAGGCTCCAGATGTCGGCGGAGGGCTGCGCCTGGATGTGGGTGTCGGAGGGGGTGTCGAGGATCTGTGCGGCGAGCTCGGGGGCGGTGGTGTGGGTGAGCGCGCCCCGGTAAGGGACGCGGCGGCCGTCGCCGGGGCCGCAGGCGAGGGCGTAGTCGATGACTGCGGCGTGACCGTCGTGGGTGACCAGGGTGTTGGTCGGCTGGACATCGGCGTGGGCCCATCCGGCGGCGTGCATGAGCGCCAAGTGCTCCGTGAAGGTGCGGGCGATGCCCGCGAGCCAGGGGCGTACCGAGGCGCGGTCTCCTTCCGGGCCGCGGGCGAAGGCGAGGGCCCTCCACAGGGGCACGCCGCCGATCCAGTTGACGGCCAGCCACCGGCCGCCGTCCCAGGTCCCGGCGCTCACCCGGTAGTCGGGGCTGACGGCGCCGGCGGCGGTGAGGCGACGGAGGTGGTCGTCCTCCTGGGCCATCTCGGCGGCCTTGTCCCGGGCGGTCTCGCCGTCGGGGCTGTTGGCCTTCAGCGCGACGGCACGCTTGGGGCCCTGGACCTTCCAGGCCCGGGAGCCGCGCCGGTCGCTCAGGACCTGGATGGCGGTGGGCTCGCCAGTCTGGCCGATGAGGAGGGCGACGGCTTCGCCGGGGGGAGCAGGTGCTGTGCCCATGTGCGGATCTCCGTCCACTCGGTGGGGATGTGCTCGAACAC
>NZ_JBHXLV010000405.1:0-1790 GCF_042721685.1 Streptomyces sp. NPDC058459
GTCCCAGGGCGCGCCCCTCGCGGGGCGCGACCGTGGACCGGCGGTTCGGGGGCTCGCTACTTCTTGGAGCCGGCAGCCTTGCCGAAGCGGGCCTCGAAGCGGGCCACGCGGCCACCGGTGTCGAGGATCTTCTGCTTGCCCGTGTAGAACGGGTGGCACTCGGAGCAGACCTCGGCACGGACGGTGCCGGACTCGATGGTGCTCCGCGTGGTGAACGAGGCGCCACAGGTGCAGCTGACCTGCGTCTCGACGTACTCGGGGTGGATGTCGCGCTTCAAGGTGTCTCCTAGGTTCGGGAGGGCGCCGGGTCGCCGCCGCGGGATGCGGGTGCGTGAACCGGAGCCGACGGACCAGTCTGCCAGGACTGGCACCATCCCCCAAAACCGGGGGTGGGGCGCATCTATTCCCAGGGCCGGTACCAGCGGGAGGGCGCTCGCTCAGGGGGTGACGACGCCCTGGGCGCCGCCCGCGGCCGTGCCGGCCGTCGCCGACTCCGGGATCGGCCGGTCGTTCCGCAGGGCGGTCCAGATCCGCTGGGCCTTGGCCCGCTCCGGCAGCACCCGGTTGGGGTCGGCGGGGTCGTACCGGACCGGCATGGTGACCATGTGCGTCCCGGCGGCGCCGATGCCCTTCAGGCCGCCCGCGAAGTCCGCGAGGGAGTTGACCGAGCCGAGGTCGGAGTCGGTGGTGACGGTCCTGGTCGCGGTGTCGGCGAGGTCGTAGAGCTTCTTGGGGCTGCTCAGCACGCCGACCTGCTCGGTCTGGGCGATGAGGGCCTTCACGAACGCCTGCTGGAGCTGGATGCGGCCGAGGTCGGAGCCGTCGCCGACACCGTGCCGGGTGCGGACCAGGCCGAGTGCCTGCCTGCCGTCCAGGGTGTGGGTGCCGGCCGCCAGGTCGAGATGGCTGTCCTGGTCCTTGATGGCGCGGGTGGTGGTGACGCGTACTCCGCCGAGGTCGTCGACGAGGCGTTCGAAGCCCGAGAAGTCGACCTCCAGGTAGTGGTCCATGCGGATACCGGTGAGCGACTCGACGGTCCGGACCGCGCAGGGCGCGCCCCCGGTGGCGTAGGCCGAGTTGAACATGACGTTCCTGGCGGCCGGGTACGTGCGGCCCCTGGTGTCGGCGCAGGCGGGGCGGTCGATGAGGGTGTCGCGGGGTACGGAGACCACGGACGCCTTCTTGTGGCCCTCGTACAGGTGGACGATCATCGCGGTGTCGGAGCGGGCGCCGCTGTCGGCAGCGCCGCCGCCCAGTTCGCGGTTGGCACCGGAGCGGGAGTCGGAGCCGAGGACCAGGATGTTCTGGGAGCCGTTGTCGGCCTTGGCGGGCCGGTCCCGGCCCAGCACCTGGTTGATGTCGATGCTGTGCAGGTTGCCGTTCAGCTTGACGTAGACGTACCCGGCGCCGGCACCGGCCAGCACGACCACGCCGGCGGCCGTCCACGCCGTGGCGAGCAGGGCCTTGCGGCCGGCGCTGCGGGGCTTGCGGCGGCTCCCCCCGCCCCGGCGGCGGGGGCCGTCTCCGGGCTCCGGTATGCCGGGCTCCGGCGTGCTCTCGGTGGACACTGCGCTCCTAGGTCTCGTCCGTGCGGTTCCCCCTGCGTCGAGGGTCGGGAGCGGTCATCACCACTCCATCGTCGCTCCACCTGGCCGGACAGGGAAACTCGGGACAGGCTCGCAGAGCGCGTCGCGCCGCCCGTAAGGGCCGTACCGAGGCGAGTCGGCACCGGACGTCCCCTCTGTGGCGAAGGTCTCGCGGGAGCACCGCGCACGCGAAAGGGCCGCCCC
>NZ_JBHXLV010000406.1:0-1777 GCF_042721685.1 Streptomyces sp. NPDC058459
GCGCGCTTGCGCAGCTCAGGGGGATAGGAGGAGGGACGTGCCATGACTCTGATCCTTACACGGAATCGAGTCTCCATTCGAACCGGGGCGGTTCAGGTGGCAGCCGCCCCGGAACCGGGCGCCACCGAACGCCAGCTCCAGCAGATCGCGGCCAAGAACCTTGTTATGCGGCCGCTCGTCGACTGAGGTGGCGCTGTACGACGGTCCGCTGCATGTGCTGGACGTCGGCTCTGCGATCGAGCTGCACCGGCTGCGGATCGTCACAGTATCGATGTCACCGGACCGGTCCATGCGGTCTTCGGGGGTGGGGTCTTTACGCGCTTGTGTGCTTGGGATTGAGCGTGATGTTGTCGATCACCGTGTCGGCGATGCAGTTCAGCGTCTTCGTGTCCACGCCGGCTTTGAGGAGTGCCTCAAGTCCGCGATGAGTGGCGAGGACGAGCCCGCCGAGTGCCGTAGGGTCGGCGGTTGGGTCGATGTGCCCGGCGCGCTGAGCTTGCTCGATGAGCGAGCGGCAGCTCGCGAGCAGGGTTTCGTGGGCTGCGAGTGACCGGGCCGCGATGGCGTCGTCCTCCCATGCCAGTTCGGCGGTGGTCTTGGCCAGCAGGCAGCCGCGGCGGTCTGGGCAGCCCTCCGGCGCCGCAAGCCAGGCGCGCAGGCGGTCGAGCGCCTGGTCGTCCGGGCCTTCGACCCGGGCCGTGGCGCTCTGATCGGAGCTTTCGCAGTACTCCTCAAAGACGCGTCGGAACAGAGCGTCCTTGTCGCCGAAGGCACCGTAGAGGCTGCCCTTGCTGAGCCCTGTCACGCGGGAGAGGTCCTCGACCGACGTGCCGTGGTAGCCGGTTTCGTTGAACTGCCGGCGCACGGCGACCAGCACGTCGTGCTCATCGAACTTTCGTGGACGCCCCATGTTTCCACTATACGCCGTTCTGAACATCAGTTCCAGAACGTTCTGGACGTTCGTTCCAGAACGTGGTTATTATGAACGCATGTTCAAAACTCTTGCATCCGCAGACATCACCGAGTTTGCCGGTAAGCGCGCAATCGTCACAGGCGGTTCTCGCGGGATCGGCGCGGCCATCGTGCAGCGACTGCTCGACGGCGGTGCGAGCGTCGTCGCGACGGCACGCAGCGCCACTGACGAGACGCCGAAGGACGCCACCTTCATCCCGGGCGACATCAGCACCCTCGCCGGCGTCCAGGCGTTCACTGCGGCAGCGCTGCGCGAGCTCGGCGGCGTCGACATCGTGGTGAACAACGCCGGCGCGGCCCGCACCCACCTCGGGGGCATCTCGTCGATCCCCGATGAGGAATGGCTCGACGCCCTCGACCTCAACTTCCTGTCCGCCGTGCGGGTCACCAACGCGCTGCTGCCCGCGCTGAACGAAGCCGGGGCGGGCAGCGCGATCGTCAACATCTCCTCCGGCATGGCGATTCTGCCCGGCCCGCCGATGGCGCACTACGGCGCTGCCAAGGCCGCACTCAACAACTACGGCAAGGCGCTCGCCGCCGAGCTCGCGCCCGCCGGGATCCGCGTCACCACGATCATGCCCGGCAATGTGCTCACTCCGGGCGCCGACGCGGTCCGCCAGACCTTCGCCGACGCGATGGGCGTCGACCTCGCCGCGACCACCGCGAGCATTCCGCTGGGACGCCCGGGAGACCCCCGCGACATCGCCGAGGCCGTCGCCTACCTCGTATCCGACCGAGCCCAGTGGATCACCGGGGCAAGCCTCAATGTCGACGGCGGCGAACTTCCCGCCATCTAGCCCATATC
>NZ_JBHXLV010000407.1:0-1771 GCF_042721685.1 Streptomyces sp. NPDC058459
GCCTCAGGTGTTCTCCCCGCCGACCGGTCGGCCCCCGGCCCGCACGGCCCCGCGAAAGGCGCCGCGACCCCCACGCGAAGCGCCGGTCCGCCCCACTGCCCGCCCTCGCGGCCGCACCCTCCAGAGGTGTTCCCGCTCGGCCGGCCCGCGCCTCGTCGGCGGCGGAAGGCCCCCGGCCCCCCGCCCGTCGCAGAGCCGTGCATCCGAGGCCCCGGCCGCGCCCGCCGAGGTCTCCGCCCCCACAGGATCAGGAGCGAGGGGACATGGAACCCACCACACGCGCCCGCGCGCGGATCGTTCTCTCCGCGACGGACATCGACAGCTGGCCCGACGCGGCGGACATCCGGATGCCCGCCGCGGCCAAGTGCCGGTCACGCAGCCTCACCGTCTGCTTCCCCGCGGTGGACCGCGCCGTTCCGATCTGCCGCCACATATCCGGGATGTGGCTGGAGGGGCAGGGGCTGGCGGACCGGGACGTCCGGTACACGGCCCTGCTCGTCACCACGGAACTGGCGACGAACGCCATCGTCCACACCGACAGCGCCGTCATCGTCGCCGGCCTGCGGAGGAACCGGACCCACCTGCGCATCCAGGTGCGTGATCAGGGGCGGACGGCGACGGAGAAGCACTGGCACAAGGTCTCGGGCTTCGGTCGCGGTCTCGGCATAGTCGCCGGCTGCACCCGGGAGTTCGGTACCCACGTGGACGACGACGGCGCCCGCACGATCTGGGCCACGGTCGCCCTGACGGCGGGCTGACAGCAGGGCGCACGCCGGTGCGGCACCAGACCTCCCGTGCGCCCGTTGCCCCCGGATCGAGTGATTGACGTCTTGCCAACGCCGCTTGTCTGTGGGGTACTTGAAGCAGCGAACCGGTGGGCCGCCCATCCCATGACCGGGGATCACGGTAAGGGGCGGCGTCCGCCGGTTTTTCCCTGTCTGACTTCACCTGTCCGACGTGAAGGGGATCTTCTCGGCACGACGGCATGCGTCAGTCGCCTGCTCTCCCGTGCGCTTCCTCCGCCAAGGCCGGCCCGGCAAACTCACGGTTCCGCTGCGCCCCCTGTCTGTCCTGTCAGCGAGGAGTTCCTCCATGCCCATTTCCCCGAACCAGGGATCCACCGGCGGTGGCACGCTGGTGACGATCACAGGAACGAATCTGTCCGGCACGACCGCCGTCAAGTTCGGCGGCAAGCCGGCCACCAGCATCACCAACGTCTCACCGACCCAGGTCACGGCCGTCTCACCCTCCGGCAGCGGCACCGTCGGAGTCACCGTGACCACCCCGGGCGGTACCAGCAACCCCATCCCGTTCTTCTACGTCGGAGCGCCGTTCAAGTCCGCGGTCGGCCCGGTCTCCGGCCCGCTGGCCGGCGGCAACACCGTCACCATCAGCGGTGTCGGGCTGGCGACGGCCACCAGTGTGTCCTTCGGCGGCATCACCGCCACGCCGACGGTCGTCTCCGACACCCAGCTCACCGTCACCGCACCGGCAGGCGCGGCGGCCGGCCCCGTAGGGGTCAGTGTGACCACGGCGGGTGGGACGAACAACGGTCTGTCCTACACCTACGTGGACGCCCCCACCGTGGCCACGGTCGCGCCCTCCTCCGGGCCGACCTCGGGCGGTACGGGCGTGACCATCACCGGCACCAACCTCGCCACCACCGAGTCCGTCACCTTCGACGGCACCCCCGCGCCGTTCTCCGTGGTGAACAGCACCACGGTCTCGGCGGTGACCCCGCCCGGCGCCGCCGGATCGGTCGACGTGGTGG
>NZ_JBHXLV010000408.1:0-1749 GCF_042721685.1 Streptomyces sp. NPDC058459
GGGTGGGGGCAAGTGCGTACGACGGGCCGTAGGACCGTCGTACGCGATAGCTTGCTCCGCCAGGAGCCGTGGTGGGGTCACGCTGCGGTCCGGCGGTGGTCACCACCGGGTCGTCGCTGTTCACCGGCTCGTCTCCGGGTCCTGCTGCTGGATTTCGCGGACGAGTTCCTCGATCCAGTCCATGGCGGGGACCGAGTGGTGGAGGGTCCAGGGGCGGTCGTGCCGTTCGCGCTGCACGATCCAGGTGCCGTCGGGCTCTGACTAGGCGTGGTGGAGGTGACCGCGCTGGTGCAGGACGGTCAGCCAGGAATCGACTTCGGCGGCGGTGGCCGGGTTGATGTGCACGGAAGCGTTCTTTGCTTCGTTTCGAGGAGAGGTGCGAGCTGGGTGCCTGGGGCGGGTGGCCGGTTCGTTCATCCGCCCACCGGTTGCCCGGTCAGTTCCAGGCGGAGGTGACCGGCTGACCGTGCGGGGCGCGGAGCTGGGCCATCAGGGCGGTCAGGGTGTCGCTGGGCAGGGGGACCTGCTGACCGTGGATCGCCTGGGCGACCACCTTGCGGGTCAGCTTGTCCTCGGCCCTGACCGCCGACCGGGCGATCTCCAGCAGCTCCTCGGTGTCTGGGTCTGACCGCCGGACACTCGGTGTCCAGGATTCCCGGTCAGCGACCGGGACACCGCTGACCGGTGGCTTACCGTCCGGCTGACCGCGCAGGTCAGAGCCCTTTTCCGGGTGGTCGACAACCCCCGGTCGGGTGACCGGGAGACCGATGACCGGCAGCTCGGCGTCCCCGGTCAGTGACCGGGTGGCCGACCTCGGTCTGACCGGGCTGCGGTCACTGACCGACCTGGACGGCCCGGCCGGTCTCGATGCCGCTGGGCCGGTCACCCTGACCGAAGTGACCGAGGCCTTTCCGGTCACCATCCTCGACCGGCATGCGGAGGGTGAGAATGTAGGAGTGGACGGCGCCGGCCAGGGCGAGCGAGGTCATGGTGGACAGCACCGCGTCTCCGAGCCGGAGCCGTGTGTCGGCGACCGCGCCCTCGTTGATCCGTACCGCGTGGATGATGTCGTACGACAAGCTCAGCCCGCGCTGACGACGCCAGCCATCAGCAGGTTGGGTCCAGTGGTGACCTGTCGTCGGGCTCCCTGGTTGGGATGACGGCGGCCCCGGCGACGGTGCGGGCCCAGTCCAGGACCTGAGGGTGGTCGGCGACGGCGGCCCGGTAGCGCGGGGGCATCCCGGCCGACAGAGCCTCCAGCGGGGGAGATGCTCTCGGGCTCACCGGCCCGGGCTGTCCGGTCCTGGGTGTCCTCGCCGAGGGTCTGCGGTTCGCGGTGATGGGTGCGCATTACAGCTCCTCGGTATAGGCGGCAGCGGCGCCAGCCGGATTGGTCCACGCCGGGTGGACGGACACGTTAGACCGGAACCCCGGCCGCGCCAACTTGCCAGAGCGCGATCGTGGCCTCGTTGACCATGCTGGTCAGCATGATCGAGGTGCTTGGGGTTGGCCGCGAAGTTCGCCAGCCCGGCGCGGATGTGCTCTGGCGCGATGCCCTCGCCGGGAGCTTCTCGGCGATCCGGCCGAGGTGGCCGATCACGTCGCTCGACGGACGGTCGCCGCAGGCGGCGACGTACTCGCCGACGAGCTGGTTGGCCGAGACGCCATCCGCGGGCGCCATGCGCCCCGTAGGGACTAAGGATCCAGGATCCTAGATCCTAGATCCAGGCGCCGAGCCCTCCCCGAGGC
>NZ_JBHXLV010000409.1:0-1730 GCF_042721685.1 Streptomyces sp. NPDC058459
GCCGGGAGCCCTGTCCGAGGTCCGGGACGGTTTGCGGCATGCGACCCTCGACGACGAGGCGCGGGGGGACCTGCCCGAGTGGCTCGGCTACGTCGAGGAATTCATCGACGCCGGGGACGGAGAGCTCGCCCTACGGGCGCGCTACGAACGAGTGCTGGCCGTGCTGCGTGGGAAGAACAGCCTGGACGGCGTCGAAGCGGATATCCGGGCGGTCATCGATGCCGCCCTGTCCTCGGAACGTGTCGCGCTCCTGGATGACGCGGGCCAACTGCTGCTGTACTGGGGCGGCGCCTGGCTACGTCACCTGGGTACGACGAACGCCGACGAACTGCGCGAGCTGGACCTGCGCCTGCGGCAGCGTGTGGACGTCTTGATCGAGGCCACCGACGCCGCTGTCTACCCGGTGCGCAAAGCGTCGCTCCTCGACGTGGCCGCCCGCCTGTGTCTGCACCCGCTCTGGCCTCAGGTCACCCGCCCGGCCGCAGGGGCTCTACCCACCCCGCAGGAGACGACACGGCTGCGGCGAGCCGGTGAGATCATGCCCGATGTCAGCCCGGCCAGCCACCCGGTGGACGTCACCCAGGCGATGGACTATCTGGAACAGCTGGTCGACCTGCTGCCGCAGGCCCGTGCCTTCCCAGTAGGCGGTGTGGGCGAGACGTTCCAGATGTTCGCACCCGCCCTCACCGAAGACCCTCGCTACGAGAAGATCCGCGACGCGCTGGACGCCGCGCAGGCGGACCTCGCAGGCGACAGCAGTGTCGCCGCACGCTGCCGGGACCGTGCGATGGCATTCCTGCGCGCGGGCAGACCGCTGGACGCGCTGCACGAACTGCACGAGGTCAAAATCAACTGGTGGCACGGCGACACCTTGCGCGGCGCGCTGCTCACCATGCGCATGATCGGGAAGATCTACGGCGACCTGGACCTGCAGCAAGCCGCCCGGCAGTACGCGCTGACCGCCGCCGCCGTCGCAGCCTCACACGCGGGCCAAGAACATGAAGACCTGCTGCCCGCCGCATTGACCCAAGCCATGGCCCATACCCACGCGGCAGGCCACTGGGGCGACGCCCTCGCCCTCGGCGGACTCGCCTTCATGGCCCACCACCTGTTCGCCGACACCCCCGAGGACTACCCCTCTCACGGCTACATCCAGCAACTCGACTTCCACGCCGGCATGGTGATGCTCAGCGCAGAGCGGTTCCGCCCCACACTCATGCCGGCCCTGCGTGAGCTCACCGATGCGGACTACCTGGCCGACCTCGACGAACACCTCCCGCTGATCCGGCCCAGCTTCACGCAGACCGAGCAGCAGTTCATCCAGAACGCAGACGACCAGCTCACCGGAAGACCGTTCTCGGACGTGGGAGCACACCGGGATCTGAACTTCGCAGCCCTGGGCACGACATGGCTTATCCGGTGCGACAACACCCGCGCCACCGTCCTGGCAGCCGAGCGTTTCACCGCCGCGGTGCAGATCTCTCTTGCGGAACTCGCCCCGCACGATCCTCTGTTCCTCCCCCAGGACATCCTGGTTCGGGTGATCACGGGCACACCGCTGGGCGGAGGGGACAGAGTCACCTTCCGGCCCAACAATCACGCCGTCGACTGCACCGTCATCCTCAGCCCCTACAGTGAGCTGCCCCGAGTTTCATAGAGTCCGGTGATCTTGTTTCAGGCGGACTGCGGGGCTTGCTCCTGGCTTCGCCAGAAGTCGAGTTCGTACTCGG
>NZ_JBHXLV010000410.1:0-1716 GCF_042721685.1 Streptomyces sp. NPDC058459
CCCTGGGTGCCGGGCACTCGGCCCCGGCACCCGGTGGTCACCGGTGGCGGGACGCCGTCCGGCCGCGCCGGTACAGCA
Organism: Streptomyces sp. NPDC058459; assembly: GCF_042721685.1. Classification (NCBI taxonomy): domain Bacteria; kingdom Bacillati; phylum Actinomycetota; class Actinomycetes; order Kitasatosporales; family Streptomycetaceae; genus Streptomyces; species Streptomyces sp. NPDC058459. The sequence continues at coordinate 79 of NZ_JBHXLV010000410.1, forward strand.
GCGCTCCGGCGGCGATCAGCACCGCGCTGGCGGCCGAAGTGGCCCACATGGCACGCGAGTTGTTCCCGGTGTGCGGAAGGGTCGGCGGCGTGGTGTGCCCGCCGGGAGGCGGAGTGGTGTGACCTCCCGGAGGGGGCGTGGTGTGTCCACTGGGGGGTGGCGTGGGGTGCCTGGTCGGCGGCGGCGTGCTCTCCTCACCGCCGTAGGGGGGCGGGGTGCTCTCCTCACCGCCGTAGGGCGGAGGGGTGCTCTCCTCACCGCCGTAGGGCGGAGGGGTGCTCTCCTCACCGCCGTAGGGCGGAGGGGTGCTCTCCTCGCCCCCGTAGGGGGGAGGGGTGCTCTCCTCGCCCCCGTAGGGGGGAGGAGACGTTTCTCCACCACCGTACGGAGGCGCGGTAGTCTCCTTGCCGCCGTAGGGCGGGGGCGTCGTCTCGTCGTGGCCGTACGAGGGCGGCGCGGTGGTCTCCTCGTCGTGGCCGTACGACGCCGGGGGTGTCGTCTCATCATCGTGGCCGTATGAGTCGTGGCCGTACGAGACGTCCGCGTGCGACTCGTGCCCGTACGACTCGTGCCCGTACGACTCGTGCCCGTACGAGATGTCCCCGTGCGATGGCGGAGGTGTCGTCTCGTCCTCGTCCCCGTACGACTCGTGCCCGTGCGAAGGAGGCGGCGGCGTCTCGTCGTCGTCCCCGTACGCGGCGGGCCGCTCGGTCTCCTCGCCGCCGTACGCGGGCCGCGACCTCACCGGGGTGCGCGGCTCGTCGTCACTGTAGGACGACGGCGTGGTGGTGCGGGGCGCCCGGGGAAGGGCGTGGTTGACGCAGGCGCTGCCGATGGCGGGGTTCAGCGCGGCGGTGACATCGACGGAGTGCCCGCAGATGTTGACCGGGACATGCACCGGCACATGAAGGGTGTTGCCGGACAGCACTCCGGGAGAGCCATGTGCGGCTCCGTGCGCTCCCGAGTCGGCGAGCGCCTGACTGACGTACAAGGACAGCACACCTGTCGCGGCGGCGGCCACGACGATGCCCTTGCTCAGGGTCTGTCGCAATCTCGTGGTCTTCCTGCTCGTAGAAGTGGGAAGGCCGGCCCCGGAGCGCGGATTCAAAGTGGATCAACGGTCCGGGGCCGGCCTGAACGCAGCCGTGGGGCTGCTGCCTTGCGTGGTTCGCGTCAGTTGTTGACGCAGGTGTTGCCGAACGCCGGGTTCAGCAGGGCGATGACGTTGACGGAGTTGCCGCAGACGTTGACGGGGATGTGGATCGGGACCTGGATCACGTTGCCGGACAGCACGCCCGGCGAACCGACCGCGACGCCCTCGGCCCCGGCGTCGGCGAAGGCGGGAGCCGCCCCACCCAGAGCCAGGATGGCGCCGGCGACGACAGCAGCGCTCTTCTTCATGGTCTTTCCCTTCTCTGCGGTCATGCCCTGTGACGGCCGAAACCGAGCGAGCACAGCTTGAACGGCTCGCACCATGACCAGCAGGCTGTAGAACGAGGGATAGACAGCGGAAGAAACTGTGGAACGCTCGTCGCCTGTCAATTCACTCGAACGCCCCCCGGGAATTGACAGGTCGGAGCAATCCGAGAGTCCTGGAAAAGGGAGACGAAAACCGCCCGGCGGCCACGGATTCCCCGT
>NZ_JBHXLV010000411.1:0-1567 GCF_042721685.1 Streptomyces sp. NPDC058459
CCGTCATGGTGCGGACCCCGGTTTGTGCTGTGTTGAGGAAGGCAGTAACCGCATGCCCCGCAGGTATCAGAAGCCGAACCGCGGCTCGTCGCCGTCACGGCCCTCGTCGGCTCCCCAGACTCCCCAGGAATTCCGCCTGCCGGAGAGCACGACGCCCGCACTGCCCGCCGTCGCTGAGTTCGCCGACCTCGACATGCCCGCGGCACTGCTGAAGACACTCACCGCTCAAGGGGTGACCACCCCCTTCCCCATCCAGGCCGCCACCCTGCCGAACTCGCTGGCGGGCCGCGACCTCCTGGGCCGAGGCCGTACCGGCTCCGGCAAGACCCTCGCCTTCGGCCTCGCCCTCCTGGCCCGCACGGCCGGACAGCGCGCGGAGCCCAGGGCTCCCCTCTCCCTGATCCTGGTGCCCACCCGCGAGCTGGCCCAGCAGGTGACCGACGCGCTGACCCCGTACGCGACGGCGGTCAACCTCCGGATGGCCACCGTGGTCGGCGGGCTGTCCATCACCAAGCAGGCCGCCACGCTCCGGCGCGGCGCCGAGGTGCTGGTGGCGAGCCCCGGCCGGCTCAACGACCTGGTGGAGCGCGGCGACTGCGTGCTGCACGACGTCCGTATCACGGTGCTGGACGAGGCCGACCAGATGACGGACATGGGCTTCCTGCCGCAGATCACCAAGCTGATCCAGCAGGTGCGCCCCGACGGCCAGCGCATGCTGTTCTCGGCCACCCTGGACCGGAACATCGACAAGCTGGTGCAGCGGTTCCTGACCGACCCCGTGGTGCACTCGGTGGACCCGTCCGCCGGGGCGGTCACCACGATGGAGCACCATGTGCTCCATCTCCAGGACGAGACCGACAAGAAGGCCGTCACCACCCGCATCGCGGCCCGTGACGGCCGGGTCATCCTGTTCCTGGACACCAAGCGCTCCGCCGACCGGCTCGCCAAGCGGCTGCTGTCGGTCGGGGTCCGCGCCGCCGCCCTGCACGGCGGCCGCTCCCAGCCGCAGCGCAACCGCGCCCTGGAGCAGTTCAAGACCGGCGAGATCACCGCGCTCGTGGCGACGAACGTCGCGGCGCGCGGCATACACATCGACGACCTCGACCTCGTGGTGAACGTCGACCCGCCGACCGACCACAAGGACTACCTCCACCGCGGTGGCCGTACCGCCCGCGCCGGTGGTTCCGGCAGCGTGGTCACGCTGGTGCTGCCCGAGCAGAAGCGTGAGGTCACCCAGCTGATGTCGGCCGCCGGCATCCGCCCGAAGACCGCCCGCGTCACGTCCAGCGCCCCGGAGCTGGTCACCATCACCGGCGCCCGCGAGCCCTCCGGCGTGGCCATCGTCATCGCCGCCCCGGAGCCGACGCCGCCGAAGGCGCGTCCGGCCCGCAGGTCCGGTGCCGGGTCGGAGGGCGGTGGCCGGTCCGGCCGCCGGCGCCGTCCGGCCGGTGCCGCCACCGAGGCCACGGGCGGCCAGGGCCGCAAGCCCGAGAGCCGGTCCCAGCCGGGCGCGGCGAGCGGCGGCACCGGCACGTCCCGCGGGCGCGGCACGGGCCGGCGGACGCGC
>NZ_JBHXLV010000412.1:0-1565 GCF_042721685.1 Streptomyces sp. NPDC058459
GTGTTCAAGGGTGGGGTCGGCGCCATCGGCAAGGGGCGGGGCAACGCACCGGTGCAGGAGGGCCGGGGCGGGACGTTCGGGGACACCACCGAACCGGCGCTCGGCGACTCCCTCGGCAAGAAGGCGTCTGACCAGCTGGGCAGCACCCTGGAGGAAGGCGCGACGCTCGGCACCAAGATCGGAGTCGGGATCGCCCAGGACGAGGACCCTGCCGAGGCCGCCGCCCACGAGATCGCCAACTCGGCATCGAGAATCGGCGTCGGCGCGGTCGGCAAGGCCGGCCTGGGCCGCGCCGTCGACGGTCTCACCGCCAAGATCCCCATCAAGGGCCGCCCCCGGCCCGACATCGCGCCCCCGGTGCACGTGTCGCCGCCGTCCCCGCGGCCGCCCACACCCGTCGACCCGCGGCCGGCGGCCCCGGCCGGGTCCGGCCCGTCCGCCCCGGCACCCGCTCCGGTTCCCACGACAGGACCGGCCCCGGCGACCGGGCCGGCAACCGTCCCGGCACCACCGTCGGCTCCGGCCTCGGCTCCGGCACCAGTGACCGGGCCCGCGACAGTCCCCACTCCGGCACCCCCTCCGGCAGCGGTACCGGCGACAGCTCCGGCCCCGACCCCGGTGACAGGGCCACCGCCGGCACCGGCGGCCGGCGACGCAGGTGGCTAGGGCGTGTTTCGGAAGTCCGCTCTGCCCGGCGACGCCCGGTACGCACTCCCCCCACTGCCCGAAGGCACGGGAAGAGCGACCTCAGCCGCGTTGCCGGGATCGCCCCGGCACAGCCAGTACCGGAGCGACCCTCCGCCCCGCGGTCGCACGCACCGGACGCCGGCGGCCCGCCCTCCACGCGGCCGACGCCACTTCCGAAACACGCCAAAGAGGTCTCGTACACCCAGTTCTCCATCCCTGAATGGATGGACGGCATCAACCACCAGCAAGGAGTACTTCCGTGCCCAACTACAGCGTCAACTCCGACACCACGTCGTCGACCTCGCAGGCCCTGCTCAACGACTTCTCCCAGCTCCAGGACAAGCTCAACGAGGTCCGCGGCAAGATCTCCACCCTGCTCGCCGACGGCTACAGCACGCCGGCCGCGCAGCAGCGTTTCTCGCCGTTCTTCGACGAGTTCGCCAAGGGCTTCGAGCAGGTCAACCAGGGCCTGCAGGGCATCGGCCAGTACGTGAAGACCGTCGGTGAGGCCTTCGACCAGACCGACAGCCAGCTCGGCTCCGCCCTGTCCTGACCCACAGGCACCGGGCCGCCGCACGGCGATCGGCGCCGCACCCACCGCTACCCGAGAAGGACGATGAGCAGTGCGATTGACCGTCAGCGTTCGTGATCCGCGCGCCGAGGAGGTGTCCACCACCGTCGCCGTGGAGACCGAACCGACCGCCACCGCGGGCAGGTTCGCGGCCGAGCTGGCCCGCGCCGTCGGGTACGAGGGGGCCGCCGGCACCACGGTGCCGGAGCAGGCCCTGTACGCCGGCTCGAAGCTCCTCGACCCCGGGAGCACACTCCAGGCGGCGGGTGTACGGGACGGCATGGACCTGGGGCTCGGTGCTCCCGTG
>NZ_JBHXLV010000413.1:0-1541 GCF_042721685.1 Streptomyces sp. NPDC058459
ATCGTTACTTTCTCCGTGGGAACCAGGGGCCAGGGGGACGTCGTTGCGCGCGGCGGGGGTGCCGTAGGTGGCCGCACCCCCGCCGTCTCGGGCGTCCGGGGGGACGCTGCTGCTTCAGCGGCCGGCGCGGAGCCTGCGGAGCAGCAGGACCGATGTGATCGCGGAGGCGCCGGCCAGGGTGAGGGCGCCGGCCGGCGTGTTCCCGTCGCCGGTGGCGGCCTGTCCGCTCCCGCCCGCCGGGACGCCGCCGGGAGCGGAGTGCATGCCGGTCAGTGTCTGCGTCTTCAGCGCGAGGCTCTTGTCCTTGGCGCTTCCCCAGGCGTAGACGACCGTGTTCGACCCCTCGGCGAGGCCGAGGTCCGCCGGTCCGACGGCCACGGTGCCGGTCCCCGCCAGCACCACATCGGCGGAGACAGTGCCGGCCGGGACCTCGGCCTTGGCCTCCCCGGGGTTGACCAGGTTCTTGAACACCGGCTTCCTGCCCGCACGGACATCGACCGCCGGCGCGGCGGCCACATGCCGGACGGTGAGGCGGGCCTTGCCCGCGGGCACCCTGGAGACGTCGTTGACGAAGGCGTCCAGGACCGGCCTGCCGTCCTCACCCAGGTGCGCGACCAGCGTGGCGTTCACACCCGCGGGGACATCGACCTTCTTCTCGATGGCCGGGGTGCCCTTCGGGCCGTCACCGTCCTTGAATATCCTGATGTCGTACGAACCGGCGTCCAGTTCCATCGGGCCGGTGAGCGTGCCCGGCCTGAAGTCCGGGATCAGCTCCTTGCCACCCGCGTAGACATCCACCGTCAGGCCGGGCACGGCATGCAGCACCGACACCGTGGCCTGCCCCCCGCCCGCCCCCGCACCGGCGACCGCGGCCCCACCCCCGACCACGGACAAAACAACGGCGACACCCGCCGCGACGACGGCACCCTGAACGCGAACACTCATGACAGTCTTCCTTCCGACCAGCAGCCCAGCGGACGAGTCGAGGACACATTCCGCCACCGGCCCCGGAACGGTTGCAGCAAAAAATCCAGCGGACCCACCGGCCGGACCGGCACGTCATCAGCTCATGACGCCCCGTCAGTCATCAGCGCGCAGCGATACGCACCCCAGCACGCGAACGGGCCCAGATTTTTTCGGCCCACACCGCATCCACTTCCGCCGGAGCGGCGGAACACATCGCCGTCATCCGCTCACCGGTACGACCATCCTCAGGAGTGAACCGCTATGAAGCGCACCGTCCTCGTCACCGCCGCGTCCGCCGTCGCGGCCCTGGCGATCGCGGCACCCACCGCCTCCGCGACCCCCCACACCGTCCACGTCAAGAGCGGCCACACCTCCGTCACCGTGGCCCCGGCGATCGCCAAGGCACTGCTGTCCAACGGCATCGCCCCCATCGTCACCCGCCCCGGCAAGCCCTCCCTCACCACCGTCGGCCACCAGCCCACCCTCAAGGCCACCTACCCCGTCACCGGCGGCGCCCTGACCACCAGCCCCCTCGGCGGAACCATCAAGCACACGGGCGGCCTGAAGTTCACCAA
>NZ_JBHXLV010000414.1:0-1505 GCF_042721685.1 Streptomyces sp. NPDC058459
GTCTCCTCCTGGGCCAGGACGCCCGAGGCGTGGGCGGTCCACGGGCCCCCGGTGTCCGCCGGGCGGGCGTGGACCGTGAGGCTCCTGCGCCCGTCGGAGTCCGGCGCGCCGACCGTCACCTGGAGGTCGGTCGCGGTGGTGTCGTCGAGGACCAGCGGCGCCCGGAGCGCGAGTTCGTCGACGCCGGGCGCACCGGCCGCGCGGCCCGCGTACAGCGCGAGGTCGAGCAGCGCGGCACCCGGCACGACGACCGTGCCCAGCAGGGCGTGGTCCGCCAGCCACGGGTGGGCGTGCGCGGCGAGCCGGCCGGTGTGGACGACGCCCGAGCCGTCGGCGAGTTCGACGGCCGCGCCGAGCAGCGGATGCTCCGCCACGCCGAGTCCCGCGCCGCCGACATCCGTGCGCCGCCTGGCGGGCACGTCGAGCCAGTACCGCTCGCGCTGGAACGGGTACGTGGGCAGCCCGTCCGGGAGCGCGGCCGTGCCGCGCCCGTCGAAGTACGCCCTCCGGTCGACGGCCGCCCCGGCCGTCCAGAGCGCGCCCAGCGCCTCCGCCAGGGCGACCGTCTCCGGCCGGTCCCGGCGCAGGACGGCGACGGACACGATCTCCCCGGCCGGACCCTCCGGCGCGGTGTCCGCCGGAGTGTCGGCGGCCATCGGGGCGAGGACGGCGTCCGGGCCCAGCTCCAGGAGGACCCCGGCGCCTTCCCGCCGCAGCGTGCGCACGGCGTCCGCCCACCGGACGGTGCTCCGGACGTGCGCGGTCCAGTAGCCGGGGGAGGCCAGCTCCTCGGTCGTCGCGAGGCGCCCCGTGAGGTCGGAGACCAGCGGGACGGCCGGCGGGCGGAACTCCAGCCCGGCCACGACCGCCCGGAACGCGTCGAGCATCCCCTCCATCAGCGGCGAGTGGAAGGCGTGGCCGACCCTCAGGCGCTTGGTCCGCACCCCCGCCCCGGCCGCCCGCTCCGCGATGTCGGCGACGGCGGCCTCCGCGCCCGAGACGACCGTGGCCAGGGGGCCGTTGACGGCGGCGATCCCGGCGGTGTCCTCGTGTCCTGCGAGCAGCGCGAGCGCCGTCTCCTCGTCCACCGCGAGGGCGAGCATCGCGCCGCCCGCGGGCAGCGCCTGCATGAGCCGGCCGCGCGCCGTGATCAGCGTCGCCGCGTCGGCGAGCGACAGCACACCGGCCGCATGGGCGGCGGCCACCGTCCCGATGGAGTGGCCCGCCACGGCGTCCGGGGTGACGCCCCGGTGCTCCAGGAGCCGGAAGAGGGCGGTCTCCAGGGCGAACAGCGCGGGCTGCGTGAACTCGGTCCGGTGCAGGGCCGCTTCGGTGTCGTCCGTGGCGAAGACGATCTCCTTCAGCGACCTGCCGAGGTGGCCGTCGACGGCGGCGCACACCTCGTCGAAGGCCGCGGCGAACACCGGCTCGGCCTCGTACAGTCCGCGCCCCATGCCGGGCCGCTGGCTGCCCTGGCCGGTGAAGAGGAAGGCTGTGCGCGGGGG
>NZ_JBHXLV010000415.1:0-1448 GCF_042721685.1 Streptomyces sp. NPDC058459
GGCCCCTACGCCGCGGCCCGCTCCCGCCCGACTGCTCGGGTACGCGGCTCGACGGCGCCCGGCCGAGAGGCCGTTGGGACCGGACCCGGAAAACGGCGAAGGCCCCTCGCCTGCGCGAGGAGCCTTCTTTCCGTACCCCCGACCGGATTCGAACCGGCGCTACCGCCTTGAGAGGGCGGCGTGCTAGGCCGCTACACAACGGGGGCCTGGACACTGCGTTTCCGCAGGTCCGAGCTGGTCTACCTGGACTCGAACCAAGACTAACTGAACCAGAATCAGTCGTGCTGCCAATTACACCATAGACCAATGATGGTTTAGACCAGTCAGTACCCCCGACCGGATTCGAACCGGCGCTACCGCCTTGAGAGGGCGGCGTGCTAGGCCGCTACACAACGGGGGCCCTAGCGATTCCGGGTGACCGGAACCAGTACCCCCGACCGGATTCGAACCGGCGCTACTGCCGTGAGAGGGCAGCGTGCTAGGCCGCTACACAACGGGGGCTCGCGGATACGATCCGCGGGTGCAGATGAGCTCTGCGAGCTGGCCTACCTGGACTCGAACCAAGACTAACTGAACCAGAATCAGTCGTGCTGCCAATTACACCATAGGCCACTGGAACGCAAGCCCCGCATGGGGACCTCGCTCTAGCAGATGCGCCTGGGGCCCGGCCTTTCGACCTGTTCCCCTCGGCGCAGGAAGAACATTACCCGAAGGTGGACGGGGCTCCAAAACGGGTATGCGAGCGGACCAGCGCCGGGAGTTCGGCGAGGGTGGTGATGCGGTGGGCCGGGGCTCCCCCGGCCGCCCGCGTGTGCGGGCCGCCCCGGTCGATCCACACGGACAGCATCCCGGCCTCCGCAGCACCCCGCCCGTCGATCTCGGGGTGGTCGCCGACGTACGCCACCTCGTGCGGGGGCAGCCCCAGCCCCTCGCAGGCGGCCAGGAAGGCCCCGGCGGCCGGCTTGGAGACGCCCAGCTCGACGGCGCACAGCACGCTCTCGAACCGGTCGCGCAGGCCCAGCGCCCGCAGCTTGTGCTCCTGCACGCTCAGGCTGGAGTTGGACAGCACCGCGTGCCGGTGCCCGGGGAGGGCGTCCAGGGCGGGCAGCACGTCCGGAAAGACCTTCCAGGCCGCCTGATAGTGGCCGACATAGCGCAGATACCATTCCTCGGCCTCGGCGTCGGTCAGCTCCGCCTCCAGGAAGGCCCGTACCCGGTCCAGACGCTGCCCCTCGAACGTGGCCTGCCCGGCCGCGTGCCGTGCCCAGTGCGCCTCGGTGGCCGTCCGCCACGCGGTGAGCGCCTGCTCCGGCGTCTCGAACCGGGCGAGCAGCCCCTCCGCCAGGAGGTGCGCCAGCATGCCCTCACGGTCGGCGGAGGTGTAGTCGAAAAGGGTGTCGTCGACGTCCCAGACCACGGCTCGGATACTCATGGGCCGACGGTAACGG
>NZ_JBHXLV010000416.1:0-1447 GCF_042721685.1 Streptomyces sp. NPDC058459
GTACGGAGCCCCTCGGCGTATGCGGTGGGGAATTCAGCCGCCGAACTCCTCCAGGCCCTTCAGGGCCTGGTCCAGCAGCGCCTGACGGCCCTCCAGCTCACGCTCCAGCTTGTCGGCGCGGGAGTTGTTGCCCTGGGCGCGCGCCTGCCCGGCCTGGTCGCGCAGCTTGTCCACGGCCGCCTGGAGCTGGCCGGTCAGCCCCGCGGCACGCGCACGCGCCTCCGGGTTGGTCCGGCGCCACTCGGCCTCCTCGGCCTCCTGGATCGCCCGCTCGACCGCCTGCATCCGGCCCTCGACCTTGCCCCGCGCGTCCCTCGGCACGTGGCCGACGGCCTCCCACCGCTCGTTGACCGAGCGGAAGGCGGCACGCGCGGACTTCAGGTCCCGCACCGGAAGGATCTGCTCTGCCTCGTCGGCCAGCGCCTCCTTCAGCTTCAGGTTCTCCCCCTGCTCCACGTCCCGCTCGGCGAACACCGAGCTGCGCGCCGCGAAGAACACGTCCTGGGCGCCCCGGAAACGGTTCCACAGGTCGTCCTCGTGCTCGCGCTGGGCGCGGCCCGCGGCCTTCCAGTCCGCCATCAGATCGCGGTACCGGGCCGCAGTGGTGCCCCAGTCCGTCGAACCGGACAGCGCCTCCGCCTCCACGACCAGCCGCTCCTTCACGCGCCGGGCGTCCTCGCGCTGCGAGTCCAGCTGCGCGAAGTGCGCCTTGCGGCGCTTGGAGAACGCCGACCGGGCGTGCGAGAAGCGGTGCCACAGCTCGTCGTCGGACTTGCGGTCCAGCCGGGGCAGCCCCTTCCAGGTGTCCACCAGGGCCCGCAGCCGCTCACCGGCCACCCGCCACTGGTCGGACGCCGCCAGCTGCTCCGCCTCCGCGACCAGCTCCTCCTTGGCCTTGCGGGCCTCGTCGGACTGCTTGGCCCGCTGCGCCTTGCGCTCCTCGCGCCGCGACTCGACCTTCCGCACCAGCTCGTCCAGCCGGGTCCGCAGCGCCGCCAGGTCGCCCACCGCGTGGTGGGCGTCCACCTGCTCGCGGATGTGGCCGATCGCGGTCTGGGCGTCCTTCGCGGACAGATCGGTGGTCTGCACGCGCTTCTCGAGGAGGCCGATCTCGACAACCAGGCCCTCGTACTTGCGCTCGAAGTAGGCAAGCGCCTCCTCGGGGGAGCCGGCCGCCCACGATCCCACGACCTGCTCGCCGTCGGCCGTACGCACGTACACGGTCCCCGTCTCGTCGACGCGGCCCCACGGGTCGCTGCTCACAGCGCCTCCTCCACATGATGCCTGCGGAGAGCCTCACGGCTCCCTGGCATCGTCCACAGTTTCGTCATCGCCAACATAGGCGACCGGCGGGTGGCCTGTCCGCATCCAGCGGCACCCAATCGCGCAGGCGACCGGCCCGCGAAGCGCGGGCCGGAACACCGCCGCGGCGTCAGGACTTCGTGAC
>NZ_JBHXLV010000417.1:0-1427 GCF_042721685.1 Streptomyces sp. NPDC058459
GACCGGCCCGTCACCCCCGGTCTTCCGGGTGGCTAGTCCCGGCCGCCGTTGTCGGCCACCGGCCACACACCCGTCGACCGCTCGATGGCCTTGGCCCCGGTGCGGTCCACGGCGCTGCGCACCACCGCGAAGATCGCGCCCTGCACGGCGGCCGCGAGCAGGACCTCGCCCCAGCCGCGGTCCCGGTCCAGAGCGTCGGGCGCGTCCTCCTCGTGCCGTATCGCCATCCACGCCTTGCGGAAGGCCAGTCCGGCCAGCGCGCCGCCGGCCCAGCTCATCACGAAGCCGACCGGCTTGTAGGTGAGCGAGAGTTTCTTCTTGGTCTTGTTCTTCGCCATGTCTCGCTTCTTCCTCGTCACGCGCTCCTCATGCAGGCAGACCTCGGGGTCCCACCCGCTCGTGCGGCGCCACGGGTCCCGGCGCGGTCCCCTCGCCGAACGGCCGGCCGCCCAGTTCCTCGCGGTGGTGCGGGCTCAGCCAGCCGGAGAGGTCCGGGCCGAGCGGCACGATCCCGGTCGGATTGATGCCGGACTGGACCTGGTAGTAGTGCCGCTTGATGTGGTCGAAGTCGACCGTGTCCCCGAACCCCGGCGTCTGGAACAGGTCCCGCGCGTACGCCCACAGCACCGGGTTCTCCGTCAGCTTCCACATATTGCACTTGAAGTGCCCGTGGTAGACCGGGTCGAAGCGGACCAGCGTGGTGAACAGCCGGATGTCCGCCTCGGTGATCGTGTCCCCGACCAGGAAGCGCTGCCCCGCCAGCCGCCCGGCCAGCGCCTCCAGCCGCCGGAACACGCCGGCGCACGCCTCGTCGTACGTCTCCTGGTCCGAGGCGAACCCGGCCCGGTACACCCCGTTGTTGACCTCCTTGTAGACCTCCGCCATCACCTCGTCGATCTCGCCTCGCAGCTCCTCCGGATACAGGTCCGGTGCGCCCTCGCGGTGCAGGGACGTCCACTCGGTGGCGAGATCCAGGGTGAGCTGCTGGTAGTCGTTGGTGACCAGCTCGCCGCTCGGCACGTCCACGATCGCGGGCACGCTCACCCCACCAGGAGCGCCCGGCTCCCGCCTCTCGTACGCCTCGGCCAGGTACCGGATGCCCAGCACCGGGTCCCGGCCGCCGGGGTCAAGGGTGAACCGCCAGCTCCGGTCGTCCTGGATCGGGTCCGTGACCGCCATGGGCAGCGCCCGCTCCAGGCCGAGCAGCCGGCGCGAGATCACCGCGCGGCTCGCCCACGGGCAGGCCCGCGAGACCACCAGCCGGTACCGCCCGGACTCCACCGGCCAGCCGTCCCGTCCGTCGGCGGTGATCCGGTCCGTGAAATGGCTCCTGGACCGCTTGAACTTCTTGTGGCCCAAGGCGCTGTTGCCGTCGCCACCCATGTCGCCTCCTCGCCGCACGGCTGTCACCGCACGCTGTCCCTGCC
>NZ_JBHXLV010000418.1:0-1412 GCF_042721685.1 Streptomyces sp. NPDC058459
GAAGTGGAACGCCATGTGGCATTCGTCGCCGCCGGTGGAGTAGTCGCCGAAGTAGTCGACCACGTCCTCGGGCCACTGGTTGGCCTCCGCCAGCACGACCTTGTCGGCGTACTGCTCGTCGACCTCCTTGCGGACCCGCTTCAGGAAGTCATGGGTCTCGGGGAGGTTCTCGCAGTTGGTGCCCTCGCGCTGGTACAGATACGGCACCGCGTCCAGCCGGAACCCGTCGATGCCGAGGTCCAGCCAGAACTTCAGCGCGGAGATCATCTCCTCCTGCACGGCCGGGTTGTCGTAGTTCAGGTCCGGCTGGTGCGAGAAGAAGCGGTGCCAGTAGTACTGCTTGCGCACCGGGTCGTACGTCCAGTTCGACGCCTCGGTGTCGACGAAGATGATCCGGGCGTCCTGGTACTGCTTGTCGTCGTCGGCCCAGACGTAGTAGTCCCCGTACGGGCCTTCGGGGTTGTTGCGGGACTCCTGGAACCACGGGTGCTGGTCGCTGGTGTGGTTCATGACGAAGTCGATGATGACGCGCATGCCCCGCTGGTGCGAGGCGTCCACGAATTCCACGAAGTCCGCGAGGTCCCCGAACTCGGGGAGTACGGCCGTGTAGTCGGAGACGTCGTAACCGCCGTCGCGCAGCGGTGACTTGAAGAACGGCGGGAGCCAGAGGCAGTCCACGCCGAGCCATTGCAGATAGTCGAGTTTGGCGGTCAGACCCTTGAGGTCACCGACGCCGTCGCCGTTGCTGTCCTGGAAGGAGCGGACCAGGACCTCGTAGAAGACGGCACGCTTGAACCACTCCGGGTCCCGGTCCTTGGCCGGGGTGTCCTCGAAGGTGTCGGGAACGGGCTCGTTGACGATCATATGGCGGGTGACCCTCCGATCCGCGGGTTGGACGGTCGCAGCACCGAGAACACATGCGCGGGTCGACGACCCGGTTCGAGTCGCACGTAGTTGGCCCTGCCCCAGTCAAAGGACTCGCCGGTGAGCAGGTCGCGCACCGGCACCGACTCGTGCCAGTCGAGGCCGAGTTGCGGCATGTCCAACGAGACCGTGGCCTCCTGGGTGTGGTGCGGGTCGAGGTTGGCGACCACCAGAACCGTGTTCGAACCACTGCGCTTCGAGTACGCGATCACCGCGTCCTGGTCCGTGTGATGAAAGTGGATGTCCCTCAGCTGGTGCAGAGCCGGATTCCGCCGGCGGATGTCGTTGAGGCGGGTGACGAGGGGGGCGATGGTGCGGCCCTCACGGGCGGCGGCTTCCCAGTCGCGGGGCTTGAGCTGGTACTTCTCCGAGTCCCCGTACTCCTCGCTGCCCGCCTTCAGCGGCTGGTTCTCGCAGAGTTCGTAGCCGCTGTAGATGCCCCACGTGGGGGAGAGGGTGGCGGCGAGGACCGCGCGGACCTCGAAGGC
>NZ_JBHXLV010000419.1:0-1409 GCF_042721685.1 Streptomyces sp. NPDC058459
TGGACCCTAGACAAGTCCCATCGTTCCAGGTCAGGAGCACTCTCCGCTTATCTGATCAAGCCTCGGACACCCCACCTCGTGAAAGCGCGAGGCTAACCCTCATCATCATCGGCGCACTGGTTCTTCGGTCGCGGTGTTTCACAAAGGCCGCTCGAGCTGGGGTGCTACCTGGAAGCATGTGGTCACGGCATGGATACAGCGAGCGATGGAGGGTAGTCGATGGCTTGGAAGACGGAGTTCGGTGAGTCCCATGAGGGGTACACGGGGGCAGTTCTTCCCGACGGAAGTGAGCCGAAGCCGGTGTACCTCGATCCCGGCAGCGGGGCCGATTTCCGCGCCACTAAGGAGTGGTGGGCCTACAGCGGTGAGCTGGGCAGGCCCAAGGCAGCTTCCGTGCGGGGCTGTTGTGCCTGCGGGTGGCGCGGTGCCTCCTATCCGATCGACTGGGAGCAGCTCGGCAACGAGGACGACGTCTTGGACGTCGCCGGCCTGTACAAGGACTGGAGCGCCCACATTGAGGCCGTCGAGCGGGCGACGGTTCCCTTTCCCGTCGCCCTGGACGAACTGCTGCGCCAGCTGGAGACGGTGCTCGACCCCCTCGTAGAGGACGCCCCTGCGGCAGCGCTGCGGGCGGCGGAAGTCCTGAGCCGCCTCAGCTGGCGCACAGGCCGGCTGGCCGCCGAAGCCGTCCAAGACGACGGACAACTGCAGTGGGAGGCCCTCGGCACCGCACTGGGCGTTGCCCCGGAGAAAGCTCGCGCGCGCGTCACGCACTACCTGCTGCTCGGAGCGGGCGGCATCCGCTGAGCATCGTCGGCTTCGGCTCGGCAGTCTTCAGCCGTTGGGATGACCGGAGCGGAGAGTCCACCCCCGAGCGGCTTCCGCTCCGCTAACAACGAGCCATGGCACCAAAGTTCATGGCGCTCAGCGCCGCCACGCTCGTCTCCTTGACCTTTTCCGGCTCCCCGGCAGCGGCCCACGCACCGACTGTGGCCACGACGTTGCGCTCACGACAGCCGTCGAACGGCTCCCGGCGGCCTCCGAATCCCGCGACGGCTACCAGTGCGACCTCTTCAAGCACTGGGTCGACGCCGGCCAGGACGGCTGCGACACCCGCGCCGAAGTGCTGATCTCTGAGTCCCGCACCGAGCCCACCGTGCACGCCGGCTGCCGGGTGACGGCGGGCACGTGGTTCTCCTACTACGACGGGGTCACCGTCACCGACCCGGCCGCGCTCGACATCGACTACCTGGTATCCGTAGCCGCGACGATCTGAATCAGTACTTTTGCAGTTCAAAACGTCAGCGCCATACTGCCGACGAGTGGCGGCTGAGAGATGATCACGGGGAAACTTCACGCGCACGAGCCGAAGAGCCCGCCAAGGCCCACTGAGCTCAGGGCGACCACAC
>NZ_JBHXLV010000420.1:0-1409 GCF_042721685.1 Streptomyces sp. NPDC058459
GAAGTGGAACGCCATGTGGCATTCGTCGCCGCCGGTGGAGTAGTCGCCGAAGTAGTCGACCACGTCCTCGGGCCACTGGTTGGCCTCCGCCAGCAGCACGGTGTCCGGGTACTGGGCGTCGATCTCGCTCCGGACCCGCTTCAGGAAGGCGTGCGAGGCGGGCAGGTTCTCGCAGTTGGTGCCCTCGGCCGCGTACAGGTACGGCACCGCGTCCAGCCGGAAGCCGTCGATGCCGAGGTCCAGCCAGAACCGCAGGGCGGCCAGGATCTCCTCCTGCACGGCCGGGTTCTCGTAGTTCAGGTCGGGCTGGTGCGAGAAGAAGCGGTGGAAGAAGTACTGTCCGCGCACCGGGTCGAAGGTCCAGTTGGAGACCTCGGTGTCGACGAAGATGATCCGGGCGTCCTGGTACTGCTTGTCGTCGTCGGCCCACATGTAGAAGTCGCCGTAGGGGCCCTCGGGGTTGGTGCGGGACTCCTGGAACCACGGGTGCTGGTCGCTGGTGTGGTTCATGACGAAGTCGATGATGACGCGCATGCCCCGCTGATGGGCCGCGTCCACGAACTCCACGAAGTCGGCCAGGTCTCCGAACTCCGGAAGGACGGACGTGTAGTCCGCGACATCGTAACCACCGTCGCGCAAAGGGGACTTGAAGAACGGCGGGAGCCAGAGGCAGTCCACGCCGAGCCATTGCAGATAGTCGAGCTTGGCGGTCAGACCCTGGAGATCGCCGACGCCGTCGCCGTCGCTGTCGTGGAAGGAGCGGACCAGGACCTCGTAGAAGACGGCACGCTTGAACCACTCCGGGTCCCGGTCGTCGGCCGGAGTGTCCTCGAAAGTGTCCGGCACGGGTTCGTTGACGGTCATGACGCTGAAGGCCCTCCGATCTGGGACGTCGCCGGCTCGGCACGCAGGACGTGCGCGGGGGCGCGGCCGGGGCTGAGGCACACGTAGTTGGCGCTGCCCCAGTGGTAGGTCTCGCCCGTCAGTTCGTCGTGCACGGACAGGGCGTCGTTCCGGTCCAGGCCGAGTCGCGGCAGGTCCAGGGAGACCGTGGCCTCCTGGGTGTGATGCGGGTCGAGATTGACGACCACGATGACCGTGTCATCGCCGGTGCGCTTGCTGAAGGCCAGCACCGAGTCGTTGTCGGTGTGGTGGAAGCTGAGGTTCCGCAGCCGGTGCAGGGCGGGGTGCCGGCGACGGATGTCGTTGAGGCGGGTGATGAGAGGGGCGATGGTGCGGCCCTCACGGGCGGCGGCTTGCCAGTCGCGGGGCTTGAGCTGGTACTTCTCCGAGTCCCCGTACTCCTCGCTGCCGGCCTTCAGCGGCTGGTTCTCGCAGAGTTCGTAGCCGCTGTAGATGCCCCACGTGGGGGAGAGGGTGGCGGCGAGGACCGCGCGGACCTCGAAGGC
>NZ_JBHXLV010000421.1:0-1331 GCF_042721685.1 Streptomyces sp. NPDC058459
TGAACCGCCCCGGGTTCGGTGGAGATCTCAGTTGGTGGCTGTGAGCTGGGGTTTCGTGGTTGCTCGGTAGTAGTTGGCTTCGTATTCGACGGGCGGGATGTGCCCTATCTCACCGTGGAGTCGGCGGTGGTTGTACCAGTCGACCCACTCGGCGGTGGCGAGCTCGACGTGCGAGAGCGTCTTCCACGGCCGCTGGGGCTTGATGACTTCGGTCTTGAACAGGCCGATCGTCGACTCCATGAGCGCGTTGTCGTACGCGTCGCCGACCGAGCCGATGGAGGCCGCGATCCGGGCCGCATCCAGGTGTTCGGCCAGCCGGAACGACGTGTATTGAGAACCCGCATCGGAGTGATGAATCAGCTGGCCCGGCGCCGGTGGGCGGCCTTCGCGATCGCGCTGCCACAGGCCCATGTCCAGGGCGTGCAGGACGAGTTGGGTCTCCTTCGACAGCGAGGCGGACCAGCCGACGATGCGGCGGGAGAAGGTGTCCACGACGAAGGCGACATAGACGACGCCGGCCCAGGCGGCCACGTGTGTGAAGTCGGCGACCCAGGTCCGGTTCGGAGCCGCGGCGACGAAGTCGCGGTCGACGCGGTCCGGGGCCCGGGTGGCGGTCGGGTCCGGGAGGGTGGTGATGACCTTCTTGCCGCGGACCACGCCGGCGATGCCGATCTCGCGCATGAGGCGCTCGATCGTGCAGCGGGCCACCGCATGGCCCTGCCGGTTCAGCTCGTGCCAGACCTTTCTCGCGCCATAGACGCGGTAGTTGGACTGGTAGACCTCCTGGATCAGCTCCTTGAGTTCCTCGTCCCGCACGGCTCGCGGCGAGGGGTTTTCGAGGCGTTTCTTGCAGGCGTAGTAGGTGGAGGGGGCGATCTTGCAGCTGTGCTGGGTCAGTACGCGGCAGATCGGCTCGACACCGCCGAAGCGGTCCCGGTGCTCGTCGATGAACGTTACGAGCGAGGCAGTGGCCGGTCGAGCTCGGCCGCGAAGAAACTCGCCGCGGCCTTCAAGATCTCGTTCGCGCGCTTGAGTTCGGCGATCTCCTTCTTCATCGCCTTGATCCGCGCGGACTCCTCGCTCGTGGTCCCCGGCAGGGTCCCGGAGTCGATCTGGTCCTGGCGGACCCACTTGCGCAGCGTCTCGCGCGAGCCGATGCCCAGCTTGGCCATCACCGCGTTGATCGCGGCGGACTCGGTCGGGTAGTCACCGCGGACCTCGGCGACCATGCGCACCGCGCGCTTGCGCAGCTCAGGGGGATAGGAGGAGGGACGTGCCATGACTCTGATCCTTACACGGAATCGAGTCTCCATTCGAACCGGGGCGGTTCA
>NZ_JBHXLV010000422.1:0-1328 GCF_042721685.1 Streptomyces sp. NPDC058459
GGGCCGGTGCGGCTGGCCGGGGTGAAGGTGCCCATCGGGCCCGGCCCACGCGTCGCCGACGCCCGCGCGGCCGCCGTGAAGGCGCCGCCGCCGGAGACCGGCCTGGTCGCGAACTGGTCCCGGCCGCGCCCCGGCGTGGGCGGCGCCGACCCGGCCGTACCCCCGCTGCCGCCGCAAGCGCCGGAGACGGCGGCGGGCTGGCGGCCCTGGCGGTTCCGGATGTCCAACGACGTGTGGGGCACCCCGTCCGTGGCCGGGGACCTCGTCTACGTCACCTCCTTCGAGGTGCACGCCCTGGACGTGGCCACCGGGCGCCGCCGCTTCAAGACGCGGGACGTGGCCTGGTCCATGGCGGTCGCGGACGGCCGTGTCCACGCCTCCGACGGGCCCACCCTGTTCGCGCTGGACGCCCGCGAGGGCACCGACCTGTGGCGGGTGTCCACGGACGCCTGGGTGTACTCGCTGCACGCCGACCGCGGCACGGTCGTCACCGGCACCCGCGGCGGCGGGGTGCAGGCGTGGGAGGCGGCGTCCGGGCACAGACTGTGGGAGATCTCCGGCTGCCAGACCGACTTCGAGTCACCCGAGGCCGGCCCCGCCGTGCACGACGGCACGGTCTACGTCTGGCAGGACGCCCGGCTGCGCGCCCTGGAGGCCCGCACCGGCGACGAGCGCTGGTCGTACCCGATCGGCGACGCGGCCTCCTGCGGCGGGGTGCCGGTACGGGTCACCCCGGCGCCGGACGGCCAGGTGTACGTCAGCGCGGGCAGCCGGGTCCTGGCCGTGGAGGTGTCGACCGGCCGGGTGCGCTGGCACTTCGAGGCACCTGCGGTGTTCCTGTCGCCGCCCGCCTTCGTGCCGGGCCCGGCGGTCACCGGCGGCGGGGTCTACCTCGCCGACTACCTCGGCACCGTGTACGCCCTGGACGCCGCCGACGGCCGCGACCGCTGGCGCATCGCCACCGAGGCCCGCTCCTCGGTCGAACCGGTGCTGGTGGCGGCCGGCCATGTGCACGTCGGCAGCGGCAAGGGCCTCTACACGCTGGACGCGGTCACGGGCACGCCCAAGTGGCGCTTCCAGGCGGGCGGTGACGTGGTGGGCGCCCCCTCGGTGGCCGAGGGACGCATCCACTTCGGCTCCACCGACCACCTGCTGTACACCCTGAAGGCCGACGACGGCCGGCTGCGCTGGAAGCTCGCCACCGGCGGCGAGATCACCGGCTCCCCGGTGGTCAAGGACGGCGTGGTGTACGCGTGCAGCAAGGACCGGTGCGTGTACGCGCTGGACGCGGAGAAGGGCACCGGGACGGCCCGTACGACCTGAGGGGT
>NZ_JBHXLV010000423.1:0-1318 GCF_042721685.1 Streptomyces sp. NPDC058459
CGGGGTATTTCCGTGGTGCTGGCACTGATGTGGTTCTCCTTCGCCAGGATCGTAACCCTGGCATCAGGGACTCCACGAAACAGGGTGCAGCTCACAGCGCCTCGACCGACCACACAGCCTTCGAACGCGAACTGTCCGCCACGGTGGTGCACCTGCTGGCCCACCTCAGTGCCAGGCCCACCAAGGCGTTCATGTCCTTGGTGGAGACAACATTCGCCCGCGGACTCCTGCACAAACTGATCAGCGGCCGCCCCTACGACGAAGCCGCCGGTCTGCTGACCGAGGCCCACTACGACACCCTGCGGCAAACCGCCATGCCGCCGTGGTCGGACACGGCATTCCAGCCGCCCACCGCCCCGCAACTCGCCCATCCCACGACACCGGGCCCCGGCTACGACCGCACCAGAGCACTCGACATGATCCGCGACAACTACACCGACCTGCCCCAGGTACTCAGCGAGACACTGCCCCGTGTCCTGGCCGACCCCGACACCCGCACAGGACTGCAGGAACTGCGCGAGGAAGGATGGCTCGACTGGCAGATCCTGCTGGCCCTGGCCAACATCGCCGCTAACCTGCGGCTGCAGCAGGCCAGCCCGGGCAGCATTCCCCAGGACTATCCCACCCGCTTCTTCCGGACACCGGAAAGCCACTACACAACCGCACTGCCCCTGAACGCCTTCACCGTTGACAGCCTGCGCGCACAGATGGACGTGACCCTGCTGGCCGTCGCCCAACGCCGCTGGAAACTGGGCTCCGCCGTGACGACCCCCAACCCGCAGGCGTTCAAGGAGCTGTTGACCACCCGCTACAACTACGCGACAGATGACATTCCGCACCGCGACCTACTCAACGGCGCCCCGGACGAGCGCGGGCCCCTGCTTCCTCCGGGCACCTGAAGAATAACCGGGCGAGATGCCCCGAGTCCCGTACGTGGAAGTGCGCCCTCTCATGGATGAGAGAACGGCCTCCGACATGTGTTTTCGCGCGGCCGGGGCGACAGGAGAGGAGCATCCGCGTGGCACGTCCAAGATCCGGATCACGCTCTGCCACGGCGCCCGACAGGGAACCCCGAAGGCCGTCATCAATCAGGAGGTCGACGTGCTGGGCTGATCCGTCCACTTCCCGGATCTTCACCACGGCCGGCGCTGCGATCAAAATCCCTGCACCGGCCACTGGTCCCCAGAGCTGGTCCCCAAGTCAACCTCGCTAAACCTTCGGCCTAGCCTCGCGCTTTCACGAGGTGGGGTGTCCGAGGCTTGATCAGATAAGCGGAGAGTGCTCCTGACCTGGAACGATGGGACTTGTCTAGGGTCCA
>NZ_JBHXLV010000424.1:0-1299 GCF_042721685.1 Streptomyces sp. NPDC058459
GGGCGTGTTCCGCCCGTACAGCGGCAGCGGCGGGCTCAAGGAGGAGATCCTGCTCGACCGCCGCGCCTTCCCCCGGGCGCGGCATCCCCGCCGGTCAGGCGGCGAAGGAGATGGTTCACGTGTCCGCTACGCCCGTGCTGGCGTTGCGCGGGGTCTCCAAGCGATTCGGTGCCGTCCAGGCGCTCACCGACGTAGAGCTTGAGGTCCACGCCGGAGAGGTGGTCGCCCTCGTCGGCGACAACGGCGCCGGTAAGTCCACCCTTGTCAAGACGATCGCGGGCGTGCACCCCATCGATGACGGCGTCATCGAGTGGGAGGGCCGCAAGGTCACGGTCAACCGCCCGCAGGATGCCCAGAGCCTGGGCATCGCGACCGTGTACCAGGACCTCGCCCTGTGCGACAACATCGATGTCGTCGGCAACCTGTTCCTCGGCCGTGAGCTCAAGCGCCGCGGTGTCCTGGACGAGGTCGAGATGGAGCGCCGCTCGCGCGAGCTGCTCGAGACCCTGTCCATCCGCATCCCCAGTGTGCGTATCCCGATCGCCTCGCTCTCCGGCGGTCAGCGCCAGGTCGTGGCCATCGCCCGCTCCATGCTCGGCGAGCCCCGGCTGGTCATCCTCGACGAGCCCACGGCCGCTCTCGGTGTCGAGCAGACCGCGCAGGTCCTCGACCTGGTCGAGCGACTGCGTGAGCGCGGCCACGCCGTCATCCTCATCAGCCACAACATGGCCGATGTGAAGGCGGTCGCGGACAAGGTCGCGGTCCTCCGGCTCGGCCGCAACAACGGCGTGTTCGAGGTCAAGGCCACCTCTCAGGAAGAGATCATCTCCGCCATCACCGGTGCCACGGACAACGCCGTGACCCGACGTGCGGCGCGCACCAACGCGGAGGCTCAGCAGTGAGCATCGACAAGTCCCAGGCCGCTTCCGTCGAGACGCCCGCCGTGGCCGCCGACGCCGCCCCCGCGGTCGACCCCCGCCTGCTCGTGCGCGAGCAGGGCTTCGCCGGGTACCTGACCGAGTTCAAGCGCAAGATGCGCGCCGGCGACCTCGGTGCCCTGCCGGTCGTGGTCGGCCTCATCGCCATCTGCGTGATCTTCCAGAGCCTCGACTCGGCCTTCCTCGGCGCGGAGAACCTCAACAACATCTTCGTCGCCATGGTGGCGACCGGCATGATGTCGGTCGGCATCATCTTCGTGCTGCTGCTCGGCGAGATCGACCTCTCCGTCGGCTCCGTCTCCGGCGTCTCCTCGGCCATCACCGCCGTGATGAGCGTCACCCACGGTGTCAACGAGTGGGT
>NZ_JBHXLV010000425.1:0-1266 GCF_042721685.1 Streptomyces sp. NPDC058459
GGTTCAGGCGGCCGTGCGTGGAGCTGTCACCCCCGCAGGGCGGACCACTGCTGGTTGGCGCCGCCGTTGCAGTCCCAGATCTCCAGCCGCGTGCCGTCAGCCGTGGCGAAGCCGGGGTCGTCGAGGCAGCGACCGGAGACCGGGTTGCGGTAGCCGCCGTTGTACGGCTGCCACTGCTGGTTGGCGCCGCCGTTGCAGTCCCAGATCTCCACCTTGGTGCCGTTGGCGGTGCCGAGACCGGTGACGTCCAGACACTTGCCCAGCGCGCGTATGGTTCCGTCGGAGCCTCGCGTCCACCACTGCGCGTCGCTCGTGTTGCAGCTCCAGAGCTGTACGGCGGTGCCGTTGGTGCTGCTCGCACCATTGACGTCCATGCACTTGTCGGCGCCGACCCCGGCCCTGACCGGGCCGCCGTTCGTCACCGGTGGCCTGATCCAGCCGGCCTCGTCCGCCGCGAGCAGGGCGGTGTTGAAGGCGTCCGCCAGTTTCTTGTACCCGGCGTCGCCGGGGTGCCGGTCGTCGTGCAGGTCGGCAACCTTCACCGCGCTGGAGTCGACGAATCCGACGTGCTTGCCCGCGGCCTTCTTGGCCTGCACGATCAGCGGGACCTGACGGTCGTACTCCGCCCTGTTCGCCTGGATGGTCGGATCGGTGCTGGGGAGCAGCGGGCTGACCAGGACGGTCACGCCGGGATCGTCGGCGAGGATGCGGTCGATCAGCGCGTCGAGGCGGCTGGAGATCGTCGGCACCTGGTAGCTCTGCGCGAGGTCGTTGGTCCCGATCTGCAGGGTCACGACGTTCGGCTTCCAGCGCGCGAGGGCGGCGTCCGCGATCCCGGCGATCTGGTCGATGCGCCAGCCCGAGTGCCCTTCATGGTCGGGGTCGGCCATGGTGCCGTTGCGCAGGTTGCCGACGAAGTCCGGGGTGTAGCCCTCCGCTTCGAGGGAGGCGAACAGCGGCCCGCGGTAGCCGTTGCCCGTGGAGCTTCCGACGCCCTCGGTGATCGACGCGCCGAGCGGCATGAGCCGTACGTGAGTGGCGCTCAGGGCTTCGGCGGGCGTGCCGGCCGTCCCTGCCAGTCCACCGGCTGCCAGCAGTGCCGTGACGAGTGTCGCCGTGAGTCTGTTCACGTGCCCTCTTTCTTCGGGAGGCCGCCGGGGGAGGACCGGCGGCCGGGCGGCCGGGGCCCGCGGCGCCCCCCCCGAACCTGGGCGGCCACCCCCAGGGTGGGGGGGGGCCGCCCGCCCCGCCCCGCCCACACGCCGC
>NZ_JBHXLV010000426.1:0-1235 GCF_042721685.1 Streptomyces sp. NPDC058459
GGTCCCGCCCTTTCTTCATGCGCCGGGGATCAGTCCTCGGGGGTGTCCTTGATCTGGACGGTCTTCGGCTCGACGCCCTCGGGCTCGTCCTCGTCCGTGGGCTCGTCGGGCTCGGCACCGGCCTCGTCGGCGGTCGTGGTGTTCTCATCGACCAGAACCGTCACCACGGTCTCGGTCGCGCTCTCGGCGTCGTCCTCGTCCATCGCGTCGACGAACTCGACACCGTCCAGCTCGGCGAGACGGTCGGAGGCGTCCGTGC
The DNA here is from genome assembly GCF_042721685.1 of Streptomyces sp. NPDC058459. Taxonomy (NCBI): domain Bacteria; kingdom Bacillati; phylum Actinomycetota; class Actinomycetes; order Kitasatosporales; family Streptomycetaceae; genus Streptomyces; species Streptomyces sp. NPDC058459. The sequence continues at coordinate 260 of NZ_JBHXLV010000426.1, forward strand.
TGCCGTCCCGGTCGGCCTCGACGGCCTTGCCGAACCACTCCCGCGCCTCGCTCTCCCGGCCGGCGGCCAGCAGGGCGTCCGCGTAGGCGTAGCGCAGGCGGGCGGTCCAGGGCTGGACGGAGTTGGAGGCCAGCTCCGGGCTCTGCAGCGTCACGATGGCCGCGTCCAGCTGGTCCATGTCACGCCGGGCACCGGCCGCGACGAGCCGCATCTCGACCTGGCCGGCCTTGTCCAGCTTCTGCACCTCGGGGGCGCCGGCCATGTCCAGCGCCTTCTCCGGACGCCCGAGCCCACGCTCGCAGTCGGCCATCACGGGCCACAACTCGGTGCTGCCGGTCATCCGGCGCGCGGCACGGAACTCGGCCAGGGCCTCGCTGTACTTCTGGTTCGCGTACGCCGCGAAGCCGGCGGCCTCACGCACGGCGGCCACGCGGGACGCCAGCCGCAGGGCCACCCTGGAGTAGCCGTAGGCACCCTCGGGGTCCTCGTCGATGAGCCGGGCGACCATCACCAGGTTCCTGGCGACGTCCTCGGCGAGCGTCTTCGGGAGGCTCTGCAACTCCTGGCGGACGTCCTTGTCGACCTCGTCGCCGGTGACGTCCTCGGGGATCGGCAGCCGCTTGATCGGCTCACGGTCACGGTCCCGCTCGTCACGGAACCGGCCGCCCTCGCGCCGGTCGTCCCCCCCACGGTACCCACCGCGCTCACCGGGCCGCGAGCCCCGGTCGTCGCGGCCACGGTATCCACCACGGTCGCCGCCCCGGTCGTCCCGGCCACGGAACCCGCCCCGGTCGCCGGAACGGTCGTCGCGGCGGTCGTCACGCCGGAAGGAGGGACGGTCCCCACCACGACGGTCGTCGTCGCGGCGGAACGGAGGGCGGTCGCCGGAACGCTCGTCACGGCGGAACGGGGGACGGTCGCCACCACGGTCGTCACGACCCCGGAACCCACCACGGTCGCCGGAACGGTCGTCGCC
>NZ_JBHXLV010000427.1:0-1205 GCF_042721685.1 Streptomyces sp. NPDC058459
GAACAGGAGGCTCGCCCGGAGGCGTGGTTCCGGCCGGCAGGAGTGCCGGGCCGAGAACCGCGCACCGGGCGGGCCCCCGGAGTCCTGCCGGACGTGCCGCCGGCCCCGCTCCGAGGTCGGACCACGGAGAGCGAGAGGTGACGCCGCCTCAGATGGTCGGGGTGTCGTCGACGACCGGCCGGTGGATCTCGACGACCGGCCTCCATCCCGCGGTGAAATCGATGAAGTCCGCGCGGGTGGGGTAGGTGTCGATCGCGCGACGGTCACGCTTGGGGCTTTCGCCCCCCTTGCGGCCCCGGGGAACCTGCTCCTCGAAGATGTCGACCTTGACGTCCGGAACCTCCTTGAGGCCCTGGCGCCAGATCTGCACGACATCGGCGCCGAACGCCTGCCTGGCCGCGGCGTAAAGGGCCGTGAGGGCCCCCTTGTCCCCGTTGGGCACGAAAAGCGCAAGATCCAGCACGACACCGGCGGACCGAAGGACCTCGATGGTCACCGAGCCGTCCTCGTCGGCCAGGAAGATTCCGGCTTCATTCGCGTCGTCGGGAAGGCAGGAGATCTCTTCCTGGAATATGGTTCGCGCCGTGACGGAGCCACCCTCGAAATGCTCACCGGACTTGGTCAGATAAGCGGGGACGTAGCAGCCGGAAAGCTTGAGTTCTGCCGTGTCGGCGGAAACGAAGAGCTTGTCCTTCACGTCGAGCTTCGTCACCTCTTCCCACGAGAGGCGGCGAGCGGCGATCTTCTCCGTGTTCACTATTTCCCTTTCAGGTCGCACTGTCCCTCCGAACGAGGACGCTATCACGAAACCTTGAGGTCAACTGCCCAGTACTGGGTGGGTAAATGGCCTCTGGCGACCTGTAGGGAGGGCGCCGGAGCGAGTACCGCCCGATCGGGATCGGACACCGGCCGGGCCGTGTCTCCGGTCATCGTGTCAGGGGCCGAATGGCGGTTGCATTCCGGTGCGTCGGGTGGCGCGGAGGAGCTAAAAAGAGGGGTTATGGTAAATATCACCCATAGCGCCTTCGGGGCGGGGTGAGGCGTTTATTTCCGTTGCGCATCTCGCAGAGCGCGGCGGAAACAGGGTGACGCGTGAACGGGAAGTCGCGCACCGAAGTGCACCCGAGTGCTTTGACGTTGTCGTTTCCGGCGGCGGCCTGCGTGATGACCTCGCAACTGCGGGAGTGGCCGACTCGGTACGGGCG
>NZ_JBHXLV010000428.1:0-1201 GCF_042721685.1 Streptomyces sp. NPDC058459
CTGCTCCCACAGGCCGCGCTCCGCCAGCCGGTCCCGGGTGTCGGCCAGCGCCCGGCGGCAGGCCGCCACAGCCCACAGGCCGCCGGCGAGGCGTTCTACCGCGATGTGCCGGGCGAACAGGGCCAGTCCGCGTCCGGCGCCGCCGACCGGTCCGTCCGCGAGCACCGGTGCGCCGTCGAGATGGACGTGTCCGGTGCCGGACCCCGTGAAGTACGGGCTCGGTGCAGGCTCGATGCGTACGCGCGGGTCATCGGCGGACACGAGGTACCAGGTGAAGTTGGTGAAGTGGGGGCCGGGACGGCGGCGGGCCAGGACGAGCAGCAGGTCGGCATGGACCGCGTTGGTGATCCAGCGCTTGGTGCCGCGCAGAACCGTTCCGGTGCCCGTTTCCTCGGCGTGCGTGGTCAGGGCGGTGAGGTCGGAGCCGGGACCGCTGTCGGTGGCGGCCAGGGCCACGACAGAGCGGCCGTCGAGCATCCGCCGGGCGATGTCCGCCGCGGCCGGCCCGCGTCGGCCCGCCTCCGCCAGCAGCGGCAGCACGGTGGCGGCCTGGACGCAGACCGACAGCAGGGGACCTGTGCCCTCCTGCGCCTCGGCGCGGACGATCAGGTCGCGGAGCCGGTCGGGAATGACCCCTCGTTCGGGCAGTTCCTCCCGGTAGAGCCCGCGCAGCGCACCCGTCGCACCCAGGCGTGTCCACAGCTCGTGACCGGACCCCGTGCCGACCGGCGCGGGGCGCACCGCCGGTGAGGGGCGGCCGCGCTGGAGGATTTCCACGACCTCAGGCAAGGCGCACCTCCGCGTCGAGAAGGGTGAGCTTGCCGTCGGCCAGCAGCAGACGGTCGTTGCTGAAGTTGAGGCTCGCCGATCGCAGGTCGCGCAGGGCGCGTTCCAGCGCTACGGGTGAGTCCCGCAGGTAGCCGTGGCGCAGCCCGACCGCGTCCACCAGTTCCTGCACGGCCGAGTGGCACTCCTCGGACGCGGTCACCTTCAGTCCGTTGACCAGGAGCTGGACGCGGGGCCGGGAGACGTCCTCGTGCGTGATCGTGTCCAGGGTGTGGGCCAGCAGCGCGGCGACGGCCTCCAGGCGGTGACGTACCCGGGCGAGCCGGGTGAGCAGCAGCTCGGAGTCGAGGGAGGCGCTGCCGCGGGTCCGGGCGGAGCGGAGCATGCCGAGGGTGCGCGCCAGCGCACCCTCGGC
>NZ_JBHXLV010000429.1:0-1189 GCF_042721685.1 Streptomyces sp. NPDC058459
GCCCTCGCCCGCAGCCGGTGACGGAGCTCGAGGGCGGCGATCGGCCGGCCGGGCGTGTTGGTGGCGAAACAGGTCAGCCGCATGCCGTCCGCATCCGTGAGCCGCAACTGGGCCCCGGGGTGCGGCCGTTCCTTGCGGACGATCAGCCGCATGCCCTGCGGCCAGCCGTGAAGGACATCGCCGGTGAGTTCAGCGACCCAGGCGCCGTCACGGATCTCGCCGCCGGCCTCGACGGCCGCCGTCCAGGCCGATGCCGGAACCTTCAGCACGTGCTGGTGGACCTGCTCGGTGATCACCATGCCGACCGAGTAGGACAGCCACCGTCCCCGCTGGGCGAGCCAGGCGACGAAGTCATGAGTGCCACCCGCGGAGTCGGTGCGGATCAGGGTCCGACGTCCGCGCCGGTACTTCTTCGGCAGCTGAGCCAAGGCCAGTTGGGCGGCGGTGATGTGGTCGGCGGCCGTGTTCGAGCCCGCGTTCCCCGGCCTGAGCAGGGCCGCCACCGGTTCACCCGTCCCGCCCGGTCCGTGGTCGACGAACCCCATCAGCGGATGGTGGCCGTAGGTCCGCTTCCACGTCGGTGCGGCATCCTCTTTGTCCGAATGCGCAATCACCAGCACCCCGTCCAGGTCGACAGTCACCGACCCGCCCGCGTCAGGCGCTTCCCGGTCAGCCAACTGCCAGACCCTGTGGCGGACTTCAGCCCGTGCGGCACGGATGGCCCGCAGGGCCTTCTCCCCGGAGGCGGCGAGGGTGTCGACGAGGCGGGAGACCGTCGGGTCGGAGGCCACCGGCCCGAACACAGCCGGCTCGGCCCGCAGCACGGCGACATCCGCGAGGCAGTCCCCACCCAGCGCGACCGCCAAGGCCACGTCCAGCAGGACCTTGCCCGGATCGTGCACTGCCCGAGCCTTCCGCCACGGCGTCAGCGCCGCTGACATCGCGGTGTCCAAGCCCGCCTTGCGGACCGTCTCGACCAGCAGCACGCCCCCGGCCTGCGAGACCACCGCCCGGCCACCGCCCTCGACGCGGACACGCGGGTAGGACCCGATACGCTTCTTCACCTGGAGAGTGCTTCTTTCCCTGCGGCGACATGGACCCTAGACAAGTCCCATCGTTCCAGGTCAGGAGCACTCTCCGCTTATCTGATCAAGCCTCGGACACCCCACCTCGTGAAAGCGCGAGGCTA
>NZ_JBHXLV010000430.1:0-1182 GCF_042721685.1 Streptomyces sp. NPDC058459
ATTTCACTCGACCGCCCCCGGGGATTGGACCGGGCGGCGCAATCCGCGAGTCCTGGAAACGGGTGACGAACCCCGCCCGGCGGCCACGGATTCCCCGTGCCGCCGGGCGGTTCCCGGACCTTGAGTGTGTGTCAGTTGTTGGCGACGCCGTTGCCCGCGAGGACGGAGACGTCGTCGACCAGGTGCGACAGCGGCTCGTCGTTCTTCGCCTGGGTGGAGTTCTCGGCGCACTGCTGGTTCTGCGGCGAGGACAGGACGGGGATGTCCTGGATGCCGACGTTGACCAGGGCCAGCACGGACTGGATGTTCGCCTTGGCCGGCAGGCCGACGCAGAGCTTGTTCAGGGAGCCCTGCACGAGCGTGGCCTGCGGGCTGAGGTTGCCGCCGGTCACGTTGTTGCCGAACGCCTCCGAGGCGCCGTTGCCGCTGAACGACGTGGTGCCCGTGTCGTTGCCGATGGCAAGCGCCTGGGGGGCCGCCGCCGCCGACACGCCCACGAAGGACGCGGCGACCGCCGCCGCGGCCATTGCCTTCTTCAGCATTTCGCTTTCCTTTCCTGGCTGTTCGCCAGACGCTTTCCTGGCTGGTCGCCAGACGTTCGTTCCTGCGGAGACATCAACCGGGAGGGCGCCGATTGGTTGCGGCAAGTCACCCGATCGGATCTTTTCGGGTGCACGGAGGAGACGGAATTCGGCTGACGGCGGCGGCCGATTTCCTGCGCGCCCGTGGGCCGTCCGGGTGAACCGGAGCAACCCCCCGCCCGGACCGGGAGTTGAGCCGGGCACTCCGATGGACGGGGTTTCTCCAGAAGGGAATCGCAAGTGATCAAGAAGGTTCTGGCCGTCGCCGCGGTCGCCGCGTCCGTTGCGGGCGTCTCCGCCGCCGCCGCGTCGCCGGCCCTGGCCATCGGCAACGACACCGGTACGACGTCCTTCAGCGGCAACGGCGCCTCCCAGGCGTTCGGCAACTCCGCGACGTACGGCAACATGAGCCCGCAGCTGGCGCTCGTCCAGGGTTCGCTGAACAAGCCCTGCATCGGCCTGCCCGCGAAGCTCAACGCGCAGTCCCTGGTGGGTCTGCTCAACGTCGGCGTGCAGGACATCCCGATCCTGTCCTCGCCGCAGAACCAGCAGTGCGTCGAGAACTCCACCCAGGCCAAGGGCGACGAGCCGCTGTCGCACC
>NZ_JBHXLV010000431.1:0-1161 GCF_042721685.1 Streptomyces sp. NPDC058459
ATCATCCCGCGCCGTGTATGGCTTTTGACCGTCCCCAGCGGCATACCCGTCCGCTCGGCTATCTGCGCCTGGCTCAAGTCCTCGTAGAACGCCATTCTGAGGACAGTCTGCTGGGGTGCGGGCAATTGGTCGAGTTCGTCCATGATCACGATGTGATCAACGACCGTGTCGGCCGTCGTGGTGCTGTTCGTTCCGTTGTCGGGAGTGGCGAAGGCCGCAGCGGCGCGCTGGTCCCGCGTGTGTCGCGACCGCCGCTCAAGCGCGTCGGCGATCTTCTTGTGCGTGATGCCCACCAGCCACGTCTTGAGCGAGCCACGCTCGTGGTCGAAGTTCTTGCGGCCCCGCCAGGCTCCCACGAACACCTGCTGCGTGACGTCTTTGGCCTCCTCAGGATCGCCGAGCTTGCGGGAGGCGATCGTGAAGAGCAACGCTCCCCAACGGCGATACGCCTCGTTCAGACATGCCTCGTCCCCCTCGGTGAAACCGTGGGCGAGCAGGTCATCGGACAAAGGGATGGTCACCGGCGCCACCTTAGCGGTAAGGATCTGAGATCCGGCCCAGACTCCCGTCATCGCTCCACCGCTTCCGGGGTCACGACCAGGTTGTTCAGGTATCCGCCCTCCGCGCCGACGCAGGGGCCGGTGCGGGTGATCAGCGTCAGGAACCGCGTTCCCTCCAGACGGGACGCACCGGCCTCTCCCACGTCCTTCCTGGCGACGGTCCGGCGGGAGACGACCTGGTAGCCGGGGCCGGGTCCGGCCGACTGCGAAACCCGCACCGGGTCGCCGCGCCGGACCTTGCTCAACGCGACGAGCACGCCCAGCCCGCGCCCCTTGGCATCGACATGCCCGACGATCACCGAGGAGCCGGCGGCCTCCCCCGGGGCCGGTGAGAAGCGGTGCCAGCCCACCCGCCCGGGATCAGCGGGCACCTCGACCTGTCCCGCCTTCGTCACCCCCACGGCGGTGACACGGAACGTGATGTCAGCTCCGAGGGGGCGCCGGAGCGCGGCGCCGCGCCGAAGTCGGCCGTGCCGACCGCGTCTTCGGACCGCGTCACGGCCGCCGACACCCCCGCCGTCAGCAGGCCCGCGAGCGCGGGGGCGAGGGCCATCCATACAGAGCGCCTTCACCAGGGCCCGCTCATGAAACATCGTTACTT
>NZ_JBHXLV010000432.1:0-1158 GCF_042721685.1 Streptomyces sp. NPDC058459
GTAGCCCGCGGCGCGCAGCGCCTCGAACGAGAAGGACTCGTCGTCGAAGAGGAATCTCATGAGCGTTTCCTTGTCTCCAAACGAGACGGACCCGTTCCGTCTCTATTGAAACCATAGCGCGTCGCTTGACGAGACGCAACCGTTCCGTCTCGTGGTAGTGTGATGGACATGAACTCCTCCACCACGCGCCGCGTCTCGGGCGGGCCAGTCCTGCAGGACGACGTGACCGAGGCCATCACGGATTCGTTCTTCGAGGAGCTCGCGGCAGTGGGCTACGGCAAGCTGTCCATCGAAGCCGTCGCGAAGCGGGCCGGGACGGGCAAGGCCGCCGTTTACCGGCGCTGGCCCTCCAAGCAGGCGATGACGGTCGCGCTCGTCTCCGGGGCGGCGGTCGCGGCCACCAGCACCGGCGACACCGGCAGCCTGCGGGGGGATGTGACACAGCTCCTGCACGAGTTCACGGCGGCGCTGCGCCACCCGATGACCGCCAGGATTATGCCCGACCTGCTCGCTGAGGCAACGCGCAACGAAGGGTTCGCGGCAGCTCTGCTCGCCACGATCGGCAACCCGCGGCGGGAGAACGCGGGGCGAATCATCCGGCGGGCGATCGAGCGCGGTGAACTGCCGGCCGACACCGACGTCGAACTGGGCCTGGACTTCATGGTCAGCCCTCTTTACTGGCGGCTCGTCGTGACCAACTTCCCCACCGAGGACGACTACCTCGAACGCCTCGTCACGAAGATCGTCAGCGCCCTGGCAGCGTGACGCCCCCTGCTGCGAGTGGGCGCGCTGGTGGCAGCGGTAGCGAAGCCACGTTCGGTTGGTGGTGACCTGGTCGTGTGCTGCGGGCGCTGACTGGCCCGCTGTCGAGGAGTGACCAAGTGGCTGCTGTTTTCCGAACAGCGTCGGGTTGCCCGGCTGTCATGGGAATGGCTGATCACAGCCGAGGCCAGAATTCGAACGGGCTGGCGCTGCCAGGAACTCTCGACCCGACACCCGAAAGCCCCGAGGAGTGGTTCTTGTTCCTGGGGGGCCCTCGCCGTCTATATCGCCGCCCGCCTCGTGAACCGCCCCGGTTCGAATGGAGACTCGATTCCGTGTAAGGATCAGAGTCATGGCACGTCCCTCCTCCTATCCCCCTGAGCTGCGCAAGCGCGC
>NZ_JBHXLV010000433.1:0-1129 GCF_042721685.1 Streptomyces sp. NPDC058459
GGACACCGGTCAGCGCCCCGGCCCGCCAGGCCGCAGAGCGCCCCGGCCCGCCGGCCGCGCCGCCGGCACCCGCGGGCGCCGCGGGTGCGGCGGGCGCCGGTAGGGAGACGGCGGCCGGAGCCGTGCGGACCCGGGCGGTGGGCCGCGCCACGACGGCGGTCGCCGGCACGGTGGCCGCGGCGGCCGGTGCCCGCAGGGCGTGAAGGTGCCGGGCGACCTCGGCCGCGTCCGCGGGCCGGCGCCGTGGGTCCTTGCGTAGCAGCTCCGCCACCAGCCGGTCGAGTTCGGAGGGCACCTCGGGCCGGCGGGAGCGGACGGGGGCCGGAATCTGGTTTAGGTGCTGCGCCAGCACCGGCCACCCGCCGCCGGGGAACGGCGGCTGGCCGGTCAGCAGCTCGTACAGCAGGCACCCCAGCGAGTACAGGTCGCTGCCCGCGCCGATCACCGCGTCGCCGCGGGCCTGCTCCGGGGACATGTAGGAGGGGGTGCCGATCACCGTGCCGGTTCCGGTGAGCGGGTGCCCGAGCGCATCAGCGCGCCGCGCGATCCCGAAGTCGCAGACCTTCACCCGCCCGTCTGCGGTGAGCAGGATGTTCGCGGGCTTGATGTCGCGGTGCACTACCCCGGCCCGGTGGGCGGCGTGCAGGCCGCGGCAGATCTGCTCGCCCCACGCCACCACGTCTCCGACCGCCGGAAGGCCGCCGGCCAGGACCTCGCCCAGTGAGCGCCCCTCGACCAGCTCCATCACCAGGTAGACGACCCGGCTCCCGTCCACCGGCGCCTCGCCGATGTCGTGGACGGCCACCACGTGCGGATCGCTCAGGGCGGCCGCGGCCCGCGCTTCGCTGTCGAGCCGCAGCACCAGTTCCTCGTCCTCGGGGCGGGCCAGGACCTTCACCGCCACCTGGCGGCCGAGCCGCTCGTCGACCGCCCGCCAGACCCGGCCCATCCCGCCGGCGCCCAGGAGGCCGACCAGCCGGTAACGGCCCGCAAGTGTGGTGCCGTGCATGACGCCCTCCTTCCGGCCGGCCCCCTGCAAGGGCGGTCCGCTCGACGCGCCGGCATCTCGAGCGGCCGGCGTCGGGGCGCAGCCTACGAAAACACTTTCCGGCACCCCGCTGTCCTGGAG
>NZ_JBHXLV010000434.1:0-1102 GCF_042721685.1 Streptomyces sp. NPDC058459
TTCGGGGTGGTGAAGATGAGTCCGTTGTCCGTCCAGCCCGTTCCGGCCGCCTGGCGCTCTTCCTGCTGCTGTTCCTGGTGGATCTTGAGGGAGCTCAGGCATTCGGGGGGCAGGGCGATGCGTCGCTCGGAGGCCAGGGTCTTGGTGTGCAGGACGGTCAGGCCCTGACTTCGGGTGCGCTGGAGGGAGCGGTGGATGGTGGCGGTGCCGCTGTCGAGGTCGAGGTCTTCCCAGTGGAGGCCGAGGAGTTCGCCCTTGCGGAGTCCGGTGCGCAGGGCGAGTTCGTACAGGGCGTGCAGCCGGTCGCCCCTGGCCGTCTGGAGGAGCTGCCTGGCCTCGGCCGCGGTGAGGGGCCGGAAGCGTTTGGGGCGAGGTGTCGCGGTCTTGACGTTCCGGGCGACGTTGCGCGGCAGCTCGTCCTCGCGAATGGCATGCTCTAGGGCGGACTTGAGGACTGAGTGAACGTACGTCACGGTCAGCGGTGACAGTGTCTTGCCGCAACACTGACCGATGGCGCAGCATCGCCGACGGCCAGTGTCCCGTTCCTGGGCACAGCACTGGCAGGTGGTACGGAGCCGGTCGAGGAAGGTGCGCACGTCCCGGGCTGTGAGCCGGGCGATCTTCTTGGTACCCAGGACGGGGATGAGGTAGAGGCGAATGCAGCTGCGTAGCGGGTGTGGGTGTTCTCGCGGAGGTGATGGACGGCGACGGTGCCCAGCCAGTACGTCACGTAGTCGCCGACGGTGCTATCGGCTGCGGCGGTGGGCAGGCCGCGATTGCTGGCGGCGATCTTCTCGGTGAGCTTAGCAAGGGCTTCCTTGCGGGTGGTGCCGTAGACGCGGATGCGCTTGCGGGTGTTGCCGGGGGCGAGGACGTATCCTGCGGCTTCCCAGCGGCCTTCCTTGCGCTGGTAGACGGTTCCGTCGCCGTTGGCCCGGGCGCGGCGGGAGAGGCTGGTGTCGCGGGGCGTGCTCATCAGACGGCTTCCTGTTCGAGGCGGGTGCGGATGAACCGCCCCGGGTTCGGTGGAGATCTCAGTTGGTGGCTGTGAGCTGGGGTTTCGTGGTTGCTCGGTAGTAGTTGGCTTCGTATTCGACGGGCG
>NZ_JBHXLV010000435.1:0-1096 GCF_042721685.1 Streptomyces sp. NPDC058459
CCGGCCCGAACACGGCCGGCTCGGCCCGCAGCATGCCGACATCGGCCATACAGTCCCCGCCCCACGCGACCGCCAGCGCCACGTCCAGCAGGACCCTGCCCGGATCGTGTACCGCCCGCGCCTCGAACCACGGCGTCAGCGCCGCCGCTATCGCGGTGTCCAGACCGGTCTTGCGTACCGTCTCGACCAGCGGCACGCTCCCGGCCTGGGCGACCACCGTCCGGCCGCCGCCCTCGACGCGGACACCCGCGTAGGACCCGATACTCTTCATTCACCTGGGAAGTGCTTCTTTCCGTGCAGCCGACAGGACCCTAGACAAGTCCCATCGTTGCAGGTCAGAGGCGCTTCCCGCTTTCATGATCAACCTTCGGACACACCACCCCGTGAAAGCGCGAGGCTAGGCATAGTCAATCTTGCCCCCCTCGGCTGGTTCACCGCCTCCTACCCGGACCGGGCCCGTGACCCCGATCGCGGATCCGCAAGCAGTGAGGCCCACGGACCCGTGAGCTGATCAGGCTGCTCGACCACTGACGCGTCGGGCGGCCGACCGACGGCGCTGAGGAAGCGACGACACCTACGACCAGTCCACCGCAGGCTCCTCCAGGGGCTCATCCTCGAAGGAGGCTGTAGAGCCCGGGCTATCGCCCGGGCAGGTGCGCGGACCCCAGCAGCGCTCCCGCCGGTGGGCGGAGCGTCGGAAGACCGGAGGCTGGGACGTCGAGGCGCGGGTGGCGCCTCCAACCCATAGTGCTCCGCGTTAAAACAGAAGGGCTGGTTGAGAGGTTTGAGCTGTACTGAGATTTGTGGAGTCCCTGATGCCAGGGTTACGGTCCTGGCGAAGGAAAACCACATCAGTGCCAGCACCACGGAAGCACCCCGACGAACTGCGTGAGCGCGCGATCCGCGAGGTCCGCACCACAGGCCGGCCCGTCGCGCACGTCGCGAAGGATCTCGGCGTCCACAAGGAAGCCCTGCGCCAGTGGGTCCGCCAGGCCGAAGTCGATCACGGCGAGCGCGACGACCGGACGACGACCACCGAGCGCGACGAGTTGAAGCAACTCCGCAAAGAGAACGCCGAATTGAAGCGGGCGAAGGA
>NZ_JBHXLV010000436.1:0-1090 GCF_042721685.1 Streptomyces sp. NPDC058459
CCCGCGAGCGCCTCCCGCGGGGTACCGGCGGCCGGCCCCTTCGCTCTGGCATACAAAACGATCAGCCTGGGAACATGGCTCTCGCGCGGTGCGTTGGTCAAGCACGGTGAAGGAAAGATCCTCCTCAAGGAGCAGGGCCGATCCTTTGCCAGTCCATTACTCTTGAGCCAAGGCTGCGCACGGCAGCCATGGAGGAGTGAAATGAGGAGCAGCAACCCGGTCTTCTCGCGCCGAGGATTCGGTCGCGACAACGGCTACGCAGGCTTCGACACCGCACAGCAGGCCGGGTACGCGCAGGGCAACCCGTACGGCCAAAACCCGTATGCGCAGAACCCGTACGCGCGGACCACCACCGGTCAGGGTGCCCCGCCGCAGGCCCCGCCCACGACCGGCCGGATGACGATGGACGACGTGATCGTCCGCTCGGCGCTCACGCTGGGCACCGTCGTCGTCGGCGCGGTGCTCGCGTGGGCCCTGCTGCCGGTGACCCCGACCAGCTACGCGCTGGGCTTCGGTTCCGCGCTCGTCGCCATGGTCCTGGGCCTGGTGCAGAGCTTCAAGCGCAAGCCCTCGCCCCCGCTGATCCTGGCGTACGCGGCCTTCGAGGGCGTGTTCCTCGGGGTCGTCAGCGAGATGTACAACAGCCGGTGGAGCGGCGCCCCCTTCCAGGCGGTGCTCGGCACCATGGCGGTCGCCGCCGCCACCCTGCTGGTCTACAAGGCCGGCTGGATCCGCGTCACCGCCCGGTACGCCCGCATCGGCATGGCCATCGCCCTGGCGTTCGTGCTGGCCACGGCGGTGAACCTGCTGCTGGTCGCGTTCGGTGTCGCCCCGGACGGCGGTCTGCGCGGCATGGGCCCGCTGGGCGCGATCGTCGGCGTCATCGCCATCCTGCTGGGCGCGTTCTTCCTGACGCTGGACTTCAAGCAGATCGAGGACGGCATCGCCTACGGCGCCCCGCGCGAGGAGTCCTGGCTCGCCGCGTTCGGGCTCACCGTGTCGCTGGTCTGGATCTACCTGGAGATGCTGCGCCTGGTCGCCATCTTCAGTAACAACGACTAGCGTCCCGGCACCACAGAGTGCCCCCGGC
>NZ_JBHXLV010000437.1:0-1080 GCF_042721685.1 Streptomyces sp. NPDC058459
CGTCATGCGCTCCGGGGCCGACCGGTTTTCGCCATCAGTCGAAGCAGGGAATCCCAGGGGGGATCAGCACATGCGACACGGCACCCGTAAGGGCCTGATGACCATGGCGGCCGCGACCGGAGTGATCGCAGCCGCCAGTGGATACGCACACGCCGACTCGGGCGTGGCCGGCTCCGCCGCCCGCTCGCCCGGCGTACTCTCCGGCAACACCGTGCAGGCCCCGGTCCACGTACCGGTGAACGCCTGCGGCAACACCGTCGACGTCGTCGGACTGCTCAACCCGTCCGTGGGCAACGCCTGCGGCAACGGCGCCCGGGGTGGTATAGGGGGTGGTTCGGGGGGCGCGCACGCCGGCGGACGCACCACCGACTCCCCGGGCGTCGGCTCCGGCAACACCGTCCAGGTACCGGTCGACATCCCGGTCAGCCTGTGCGGCGACAGCGTCGATGTCATCGGCCTGCTGAATCCGGCGGGCGGCAACCAGTGCGGCGACGGCGGCCAGGACCGCGACCATGACAACCCGCCGGGGCAGGCCGGGAACCCGGGCAACCCCGGTACGCCGGACCAGCCCGGTACGCCGGACCAGCCCGGTCAACCGGGGAACCCCGGTACGCCCGGTCACCCCGGGGACTCGTGTCCTCCCGGCCATCACGGCCACCACCCCGGTCACCCCGGTCACCCCGGTCATCCCAGTCATCCCGGTCAGCCTGGGACCCCCGGCACGCCCGGAAACCCCGGTACCCCTGGCACTCCGGGCACTCCGGGCACCCCGGGTCAGCCCACCACCCCCGGCACCCCGGCCCACCCCCACGCCCCGAGTACTCCCGCCACCCCCGCGACCCCGGCCACTGGTGGCGGCCACGCCCCGCAGGGGTCCGCGCAGGTCGGGTACCAGGGCGGCGGTCACGTCGCGGGCGGACGGCTCGCTCACACCGGTGGTGACCTGCCGCTGGGCCTCGCCCTGTCGGCCGGCGCGGGTGCGGTCCTCGCGGGCGCGGTCCTGTACCGCAAGGCGCGGAACGCGGCCTGATCCAGGGGGCTGACGGGAAAGACGGAGCGGGCCCCTGCCGTGTCACGGCG
>NZ_JBHXLV010000438.1:0-1076 GCF_042721685.1 Streptomyces sp. NPDC058459
GAGCTGTGGGAGCTGGTCGCGTCGGGCTCGGACGCGATCGGCCCGTTCCCCTCGGACCGGGGCTGGGACCTGGCCGGCCTGTACGACCCCGACCCGGAGCACCTGCGGACCTCGTACACCCGTGAGGGCGGATTCCTCTACGGCGCGGCCGAGTTCGACGCCGAGTTCTTCGGGATCGCGCCGCGCGAGGCGCTGGCGCTCGATCCCCAGCAGCGGCTGCTCCTGGAAACCGCCTGGGAGACCTTCGAGCGGGCCGGGATCGACACGGCGTCGGTGCGCGGCAGCCGGACGGGCGTGTTCGCGGGGGTCATGTACAACGACTACAGCGCCCGGCTCGCGCGGACGCCCGAGGAGCTGGAGGGCTATGTCCTGACCGGCAACACGGCGAGCGTGGTGTCCGGCAGGCTCGCCTACACCTTCGGTCTGGAGGGTCCGGCGGTCACCGTCGACACCGCCTGCTCCTCCTCCCTCGTCGCCCTCCACCTCGCCGCGCAGGCGCTGCGGAGCGGCGAGTGCGACCTCGCCCTCGCGGGCGGGGTGACGGTGATGGCCCGGCCGGACACCTTCGTGGAGTTCAGCCGCCAGCGGGGCCTGTCCGCCGACGGGCGGTGCAGGTCGTTCGCGGCGGGCGCGGACGGCACGGGCTGGTCGGAGGGGGCCGGACTGCTGCTCGTGGAGCGGCTGTCGGACGCCCGTCGTCTGGGCCACCGCGTCCTGGCGGTCGTCCGGGGTTCCGCCGTGAACCAGGACGGGGCCAGCAACGGGCTGACCGCCCCGAACGGTCCCTCGCAGGAGCGGGTCATCCGCCAGGCGCTCGCCGCGGCCGGGCTCACCGGCGCGGACGTGGACGCGGTCGAGGCACACGGGACGGGCACGCGGCTGGGCGATCCCATCGAGGCGCAGGCCCTGCTGGCGACGTACGGGCGGGACCGGCCGGCGGACCGGCCGCTGTGGCTGGGCTCGCTCAAGTCGAACATCGGACACACCCAGGCCGCGGCCGGCGTCGGCGGCATCATCAAGATGATCGAGGCCATGCGCCACGGCGTCCTGCCGAAGACCCTGCACGTCGACGCACC
>NZ_JBHXLV010000439.1:0-1066 GCF_042721685.1 Streptomyces sp. NPDC058459
TGTACTGACCCGGGAGGTTGTGGACGGGTGAGTCAGGTCTCGGTTCAGGGGTCTTGAACGGGTGAGGGCCTTCCGGTTCGGTGTGGATTGCGACGTCTACACCAACAGAAAGGCCCTCGTGGTCCACCGTAATGCACCCCTGACCGAGACCGGCCGTCTGCGTCTGGCCCGCTGCGTGGTCGAGGACGGCTGGCCGCTGCGGCGGGCCGCCGAGCGTTTCCAGGTCTCGCCGACCACGGCCCAGCGATGGGCCGGCCGTTACCGTCTGCACGGCGAGGCCGGGATGGCCGACCGCTCCTCCCGGCCCCGCCTGAGCCCGCGCCGCACCCCGACCCGCACCGAACGCCGGATCATCAAAGTCCGTGTGCTGCGCCGATGGGGCCCCGCCCGCATCGCCCACCTGCTCGACCTGGTGCCCTCGACCGTCCACCGCGTCCTGTCCCGCTACCGCCTGGCCCGGCTCACCCACCTGGACCGGGCCACCGGCCAGGTGATACGCCGCTACGAGCGCGAGAAGCCCGGCGAACTGGTGCACGTGGACATCAAGAAGCTCGGCAACATCCCCGACGGCGGCGGCCACAAGACCCTGGGCCGCCAGGCCGGCCGCAGGACCCGCTCCGGGGCCGGCTACAGCTACATCCACACCGCCGTCGATGACCACTCCCGCCTCGCCTACAGCGAGATACTCACGGACGAGAAGAAGGAGACCGCCACCGGCTTCTGGACCCGGGCCCACACCTTCTTCGCCTCGTGCGGGATCACCGTGGAGCGCGTTCTGACCGACAACGGCGCCTGCTACAAGTCCCACGCATGGCGCGACACCCTCACAGCGGCCGGGATCGCCCACAAGCGAACCCGGCCCTACCGGCCGCAGACCAACGGCAAGGTCGAACGCCTCAACCGCACCCTGCTGGAGGAGTGGGCCTACGCCCGCCCCTACCGCTCAGAGCAGGAACGACGCGACGCATACCCGCAATGGCTCCACACCTACAATCACCACCGCGGACACACCGCCCTCGCAGGCAAACCACCCGCCAGCCGCGTCCCCAACCTCACAGGGCAATAC
>NZ_JBHXLV010000440.1:0-1064 GCF_042721685.1 Streptomyces sp. NPDC058459
GCCGGGTGCACCGCAGCGCCCGGCCGCAGCAGGCATGCCGTGGTGGCCGCCAGTGCCGGTATCGCGTAGGCCGTCCCCGCGCCGAGGTGGTCCGCCGCCCAGCCGCCCGCCGCCGAACCGCAGGCGATCCCGGTGAGCAGCGCCGTCACGACCAGACCCATGCCCTCGTTCAGCCGGCCCTCGGGGGTGCGCTCCTGGACCAGGGTCATCGCCGTCACCATGGCCGGCGCGGTCGCCGTGCCCGCCGCGCGCGTCAGCTCTTCGAGGGACGTGGCATCCGGCTCGCGTCACCCCATCCGGTGGTTCTCGGCGCCGAGGAGTTCGCTCGGGTGATGGGGGCGAGCCGGACGCCGGTGCTCGCGGTGGTGGATTTTCCGGCCATGTCGGGCGGGGCGCTGCGGCCGCGCTGGTCGATCCGGTTCCGCTGTCGCCCGTCTCGCTGGTGTGGCGGAAGGGGCTGGTCCATCCCGCGCTGGACGCGCTGCGGGCGGCGGCGGCCGAGCCGGCCCACGCCGAGGAGTGGCTCTCGCCGCCCGGCGACCGATGGATTTCGGCCATGGATGCTGATGTGATGAGCAGTCCTTTCTGACACTCCGAGCACACGCGAACTCACCTTGCGCTACATTCGGGGACCCGAGCACTGGGGTAGAGGGGGGCGTTCGGACCGGGTGGGGGCCTGGTCCGGCCGGCGCGTGCTCGGTGTCGCCGGCGCACCCCGGATCAGTCCCGTGGGGGGATGCGCGCACATGGAACAGTGGCGGGAAGAACGCCGGCCGGAATGGCCCGATGTGGCCTCGTCGGCAAGAGACATGCAGGTGACATGGGGTCTCACTCAAGCTTTTCCGGAAGCCGGAACCGTCGCGGAGGCCGACTTGGCGCCACCGCGCGCGGACCGGCGCGGAGGGGGACGCCCGGCGTTCCCCCCGGTCGTAGGCCCGTCCGGCGCCGGGATGTCCGTGGCGGCGCAGCTGCTCCGGGGCGGACCGGCCGCCCTGGCCGGCGCCGACGCGACGGCGCCGCTGCCGCGCCCCGGGAGCCCGCGCGCGGCGGCCGACTTCCGCCCC
>NZ_JBHXLV010000441.1:0-1056 GCF_042721685.1 Streptomyces sp. NPDC058459
TCACCGCCCACCGAGCCCTGCCACCGTCCCCGCCCACCGAGCCCTGCCACCGTCCCCGCCCACCGAGCCCTGCCACCGATCCCGCCCACCGAGCCCTAGCGCCGATCACTTTCTGGGGGACCCGCCATGCCCGCCGAACCGCACCTCACCCTCGACGACGTCCGCGCGGCCGCCGCCCGCCTGGAGGGTGTCGTCCACCGGACCCCCGTCCTCACCTCGCGCACGCTCGACGCCCGCGTCGGGGCGGAGGTGTTCATCAAGTGCGAGAACTTCCAGCGGATCGGCGCCTTCAAGTTCCGGGGCGCCTACAACGCCGCCGTACAACTGCCGCCGGAGCAGCTCGCCAAGGGCATCGCCGCCTTCTCCTCCGGCAACCACGCCCAGGCGGTCGCGCTGGCCGCCCGGGAACTGGGCACCACGGCCGTCATCCTGATGCCCGAGGACGCGCCCCGCTCCAAGCGGGAGGCCACCCTCGGCTACGGCGCCGAGGTCGTCACCTACGACCGCTACAAGGAGGAGCGCACCGCGCTCGGCGAGGGACTGGCCAGGGACCGGGGGCTGGCCCTGATCCCGCCCTACGACCACCTCGACGTCATCGCCGGCCAGGGCACGGCCGCGTTGGAGCTGCTGGAGGACACCGGGGAGCTGGACGCGCTGGTGGTCCCGGTGGGCGGCGGCGGGCTCATCGCGGGCTGTGCCGTCGTGGCGAAGTCGCTGCGTCCGGCGGTGCGGGTGATCGGCGTGGAGCCGGCGGCGGGCGACGACACCAGGCGCTCGCTGGAGTCGGGTGCGCGGGTGACCATCCCGGTGCCGCGCACCATCGCCGACGGGCAGATGCTGCCCACTCCCGGCGAGATCACCTTCGCGCTCAATCAGCGGCTGGTCGACGCCATCGCGCTGGTCAGTGACGAGGAGATCGTCGAGGCCATGCGGTTCGCCTTCGAACGTCTGAAGATCGTCCTCGAACCGAGCGGTGCCACCCCGCTCGCGGCCCTGCTGTCGGGGCGGGTCGAGAACCTTCCGCCTCGTGTCGGCCTCATCGCCTCGGGCGGGAAC
>NZ_JBHXLV010000442.1:0-1037 GCF_042721685.1 Streptomyces sp. NPDC058459
GGACCCTAGACAAGTCCCATCGTTCCAGGTCAGGAGCACTCTCCGCTTATCTGATCAAGCCTCGGACACCCCACCTCGTGAAAGCGCGAGGCTAGTTGATGCGCCGTCCAAAGGATCTTGAAGGGCTCCGGTTCGGCGCCCAGCCTCAGCAGCATCCGGCACAGCACGTCCCAGTTCGGTACGAGTCGTCCGCCGAAAACCGCCTCGACCTCCGCATCACTGAGTCCGGGAACAGAGACCGCTGCGTTCGGGGCGTATCCCGCCGCGAGCCGCGCGCCCCGCAGCCCTGCCGCCAGGCGGCGTCCGGCGTGCATCGGATCGGCCACCCCCACCGGGGACTTCGAAGCGGACTGCCACAGCAGGTGAATATCTCCGGGCTGCCCACCCATCAGATCGACCAGCGCGTATGTCGTGGACCAAGGGGCCACGATCTGCCCCTCCAGCACCCACTGCACCAGGGACACCGGCACGCCGGCCTCGGCTGCGACGTCCAGGAGGCCGACGTCCGCTCCCTCCCACAAGGTCCGCAGGGCCCGCCCGAGCGCGTCCAGCGTCTGGTCCGCGCGCGCCCGCGGCACCGGGTCCCGGGCGGCCAGAAGCCGAGCAGCACGCTCGCCGCCCCAGCGTGCCCTCACTTGACCCTCGCTCTTCTTGGCGGAGGCGCCGATCTCGGCCCAGGTCCGGCCGGCGGCACGCTCCTCCACGGCCGCCGCGGCAGCCACACGTTCGGCGCCGGCCGCGATCTCGGCCGCATGCTCCAAGATGGCACCGAGGCCCACCTCCGTGAAGCATGCCTGCAGCAGTCCATCCAGGCGCAGCGCGAGTTCGCCGGCAACGACACGGTGGGTGAATTGCGGTACAGCTGAACGGAGTTCGAGATCCCGCCTGCGCTGGGCGCGGCGGCGGCACCTGTCATCGCAGTAACCGAGAGGTCGCCCACCGCGACCGTCACATTCACGCCGGACAAGGGTCCTTCCGCAGAAACCGCACCTGTCAGCCCCGTACGAAACGTCGGACATCATCACACCCCTCACCCC
>NZ_JBHXLV010000443.1:0-1027 GCF_042721685.1 Streptomyces sp. NPDC058459
GTCTTTCCGCTTGGCCGCCTTCACCATGTGGCACGCACCTGGCGGATGATCCGCCGGCGCAACCGCACCCTGCGGCTGCCGTCGCGCATCAGGCTCAGTCGGTCCAACTCCCAGTGTCCGTACTCGGCATGGTCCGTGAGGAGACGCGTCGCCTCGTTGCGGGACACCCCGCGTGGGACGTACACGTCGACAAATTCGTATTCCGGCATCGCATCTATTGTGCGGGCTGGTGCCCGGTACGGATAGCGTCTGCACTATGTCTGATGCTGCGCAGCCCACCGCTGCCGAGGTACGCGCCGCCGCCGAGGCGGTCAAGACCGCGCTCGACCGCCACTTGGCGGCCGTCGAACGCAGGACGGGTGACGACGACCCGGCCGTCCACGAGGCGTTCAATCAGCTTGCGGCGGCCGGCGAGGTGTACGACGAGTTGCTCTACGACCGCTACGACGAGGTCACCCCCTTCGAGATCCCTGGTGCCGACGACTCGCTGCCGCCGTACGCGGGACCCGATGAACCCCATGCCGTCAGCGTCCTGATCCGCCGCGACTACACGGTGGCGGAACCCCAGCGGCTGCTGGCCCAGGCCCAGCGGGTGGAGGCCGCGGAGTTCGAGGACCCCCTCACGGACGACGACACCGCGAGCACCGTCCCCGGCGCGCTCGGCATCCTGTTCGGCGAGTTCGAGCCGGACGAGATCGCTTCCCGGCACCGCGAGTTCGGCCTCGCGGAGGGCGACTCCACGCTCTGGGTCACCGCGGCGGAGGAGGCGGCCGAGCCCGGCGAATGGCTGGACGCCCCCTTCGAGGACGCCGACCCGCAGCACGTGATCTGCCGCTTCGACGTCAGCGCGGTCTTCGACCGGGACGACAGCGACGACAACGACGACAGTGACGACGCAGACGACACCTACGACGCCGACGAGCCCCACCGGAGCCTGGACGAGCCGGCCGAGGACGACCTGGAGCCGCTCGACCGCGAGCGATGAGACGAACGGCGGTGCCCGTACCGGGGCGGTTCCGGTACGGGC
>NZ_JBHXLV010000444.1:0-1023 GCF_042721685.1 Streptomyces sp. NPDC058459
GGGACCCCTGGGGTAGAACGGTGAGGTGTCTCGACCTCAACTTTCGGATGCCGAGTGGGAGTTCATCTCTCCGTTTCTGCCGGTCGGTGCGTACGGGCCGTACCCCGAGAACCTTCGGGCGCACTTCGAGGGGGTCGTGTGGCGGTTCAGGAACGGTGCGAAATGGCGGGAGTTGCCCGAACGATTCGGACACTGGTCCACCGTTTACGGCCGGTTTCGCCAGTGGCGGGACGCAGGGGTCTTCACTGCGGTGTTCCAGGGGGCGATCGCCGAGGCGGCCGAGCGAGGTCTCGTGGACCTGTCGCTGGTCAGCGTGGACTCGACCACGGTGCGGGCTCATCATGACGCCGCGGGGATGATCGTGGAGCCCGGGATCCTGGAGGCGTTGGAGAAGGCCGCCGCCGAAAAAGGGGCACCGGCGAGGAACAAGACGGACGGCAGGATGCGGAACGGGAACGACGGCGACGCCTCGGGCGTCGCCGCAGGGCCCGGCTCGCCGCCGCCCACCTGGGGCGCTCCCGCGGCGGACTGACCACCAAGACACACCTGTCCTGCGTGCCGCAGTGCCTGCCCCTCTCGTTCGAGATCACCGCGGGGCAGGCGGGAGACAGTCCGCAGTTCATCCCCGTCCTGAACGCGATCCGTGTCCCCGGGCCGGTCGGCCGGCCCCGCACCCGGCCCGGGGCCGTCGCGGGCGACAAGGCGTACTCCTCCCGCAAGAACCGCTCCTACCTGCGCAGGCGTGGGATCAAAGCAGTCATCCCCGAGAAGAGGGACCAGGCCGCCCACCGCAAGAACCGCGGCTCACGCGGCGGACGACCCGTCACCTGGGACAAGGAGCTGTACAAACTCCGCAACAGCGTCGAACGCACCATCAACAAGATCAAGGACTGGCGCGGCCTCGCCGTCCGCTACGACAAAAAACCTGAGAGCTACCAGGCCGGACTCGAATTATGCGCCAGCCTCCTCTGGATCCGACACCTCGAATCACAGCCTTGATCACAACTCCACACAGGCCCTAGG
>NZ_JBHXLV010000445.1:0-1019 GCF_042721685.1 Streptomyces sp. NPDC058459
CCCGCGGTGCAGGTTGCAGAAGATGTACGCGTCGTCCCAGTCGGCCAGTTCGACATCGGCGCCGGCCTCGCACAGGGTCCAGACCCAGTCGCCGTATAGGCGGTCCAGGGCAGAGCCGACGAATACGCGGCGGTGGCCGCTCTTGGCCCGCAGCCCATGCGGGTGGTCCTCTCGGTGGACAACCTCGACCTGCGCGGTCGTACCCGTGCCGGTCCTCCAGTCGCGGTGCCGCAGACCGAGGGCCTCACCGAGCCGCAACCCGGTCTCCTCCAGCAGGGTCCACAGCAGGCGGTAGCGCAGTTCGCCCGACCAAACTGCGCTCGCCGCGTTCCAGGTCGCCTCCGACTCGCGGATCGCTGACATCTGGTCGGGCAGCAGCACCGGCACCGGTTTCGTCCGTACACGGATCTTGACCACGCTCGAACGCCGTCCCGTCCTGCGCGCCACGTGCTCCAGGAACGGCAGGTAGCTGCCCGGTCGGGCCTTGACTGTCTCGTACAGCCGTCCCGCGACCTCGACCCCGCGAGCAGCGTGATAGCGATAGAAGCCCATGACCGCGCGAGCCCGGCTCGCCACCGTCGCGTCGGCCGCCTTCATGCCCTCATGGAGCGGCACCACGTCCTCGGCCACAGTTCCACGACGCAACTGCCCCACGAATAAACCGAGTTCAGTAACTCCGATCGCATCCCATGCCTGCGCCCGATGCTCCAGAAACGTCCACCACAGCGCGAGGCCCCGCGCGTAGCTCTTGAGGGTGTTGGGCGAGCAGTCCCTCGATCTCAGGTACTCCAGGTACTGCTCAACCGGCTCTGCGACACGGTAGTCCTTGCCGAGGACCGTCCACGTCACGCCTTCACCCATGACCACTCGTTGCGTACTTGCCACCGCCACGCCATCCGTCATCGCTGTCAGAGGCACCTTGCCGCTGCACCGGATAACGCACCGCTCACAGGAAAGACACGGTCCAGCACGCCACGTAACAGATGCCAGCGGCACCACAAGCAAGGTACGGATACCAC